>CANQEG010000025.1 GCA_947594705.1 uncultured Bacilli bacterium
AATTAGAACCCACTGTTTTACCTAGTAGATTTCCCAATATTTTAGTAAACGGAACGATGGGAATTGCGGTTGGTATGGCAACAAATATTCCACCTCATAATTTAGGTGAAGTGATTGATGGATGTGTTGCCTATATTGATAATCCCGAAATTGATACTGATGGACTGATGAAATTTATAAAAGGTCCTGATTTTCCTACTGGAGCAGTAATCTTAGGAAATTCGGGAATTAAAAAAGCGTATGAGACAGGTAGAGGAACTATTACGATTCGGTCTAAGGCAAGTATTGAAGAAAAAAATGGTAGATTTCATATTATTTTTGATGAAGTTCCTTATGGTGTGAATACGTTAGAATTAAAAAATAAAGTTGCTGAGTTGGTTCATAATAAAGTGATTGATGGTATTTCCGATTATCATTCTGATTTAAAAGATGGTATTAAGATTACGATTACTTTAAAGAAGGATGCAAATCCACAAGTTGTTTTGAATAATTTATATAAACATACAGCTTTTCAGACATCTTATGGTATTATTCTTTTGATGATTGATCAAGGAGTGCCAAAAACTCTTGGATTAAAAGATATTATTAGTAAGTATATTGATTTTCAAAAAGAAGTTATTATTCGGAGAACGCAATTTGATTTAAAGAAAGCGTTAGATCGTGTTCATATTTTAGAAGGTTTAAAGATTGCTTTAGATCATATTGATGAAGTAATTAAGCTTATTCGTGGTAGTCGTACTGATGAAGATGCGAAGAGTGGTTTAATGAATAAGTTTGGGTTAGATGAAATACAAGCCAATGCTATTTTGGAAATGAGATTGCGCCGTTTGACTGGCTTAGAGAAAGAGAAAATTGAATCTGAATTAAATGAGTTACTTCAAAAAATTGAAGAATATCAAGCTATTTTAGCGAGTGAAGAAAAAGTGTTAGCAATTATTCGAGCTGAATTGTTAGAAATAAAAGATAAATATGCCGATGAACGAAGAACACATATAGATATGACAGCAATTGAATATATTGAAGATGAATCATTAATTCCTGAAGAAAATATAATGATTGCACTTACTAACAAAGGATATATTAAACGTACGACTGTTGATACATTTAAATCACAAAATCGTGGTGGCGTAGGTGTGAAAGGAATGGGTACAAATGAAGAAGATTTTGTAGAACATTTACTGAACTTATCCACTCATGATTACGTGTTATTCTTTACCAATAAAGGTAAAGTGTATCGTTTGAAAGGGTATGAGATTCCAGAATTTAGTCGTCAATCTAAGGGAATTCCAGTTATCAACTTATTGCAAATAGATAAGGATGAATCTATTAATTCGATGATTCGTATTACGAAAGATAATGAGTATAAGTATCTATTATTTGCTACGAAAAAAGGTATTGTAAAGAAAACATTAATTTCAGAATTTGAAAATATTCGTACAAATGGTAAGATATGTATTACGTTAAGAGATTCTGATGATCTTATAAGTGTTCGTAAGACTACTGGTGAGGATTTAATTTTATTAGGTTCTAGTGCTGGTAGAATGGTAAAATTTAAAGAGGATTCTTTACGAGTTATGGGTCGTACTGCAAGTGGAGTCAGAGGTATTAATTTAGGAGAAGAGTTTAAATGTATTGGTGCAGAAGTTGCCCATGATGATGATAAGATTCTTATTGTTACTGAGAAAGGTTATGGCAAGCAAACAAATGTCTGTGATTATCGACAAACTAGCCGAGGAAGCAAAGGAGTCAAAGCATTAAATGTTACGGAGAAGAATGGTTCTATTGCAGCATTTAAGATTGTTGAAGAAAATTCTGATGTTATAATTATTACAAATACAGGAATGTTAATTCGCTTACCTTTAAATCAAGTTTCTACTTTAGGTCGTGTTACTCAAGGGGTTCGATTAATTAATTTAAAAGATAATCAATCTGTTTCTACTATTAGTATTGTGGAGCATGAAGAAAAAGAAGAAATTGAACCTATCAATGATGAAGTAATTCTAAATGATACCGTTAATGCTTCTACTAGTGATGAAGTTACAGAAGAAAAGGCTGAATAATCCTTTTCTTTTTTAATGTTTCACGTGAAACATTGTGAATAACTTAGTTTTTAATTCATATAATTACTTAAAAATAACTTATTATAGTAAATTATTTTATAGAAACATAATTGTGAATTTAATTATTAAATTTAGTTGTATTATTCCAAATTAAGATATGTTATATAAAAAATAATATGATAATGATAAGTTGGTAATTTTTTTTTATTAAAATAGTAGTAAATACTATATATTTTATGTGAATAACTAATGTTTCACGTGAAACATATAAAATAATTCAAACAAAATTGAACTTAAACTATATAAAATTATAAGAAAAATATTTGTTAATAAAATTAGTAAAAAAAAATTAAGTATATTTTGTTCATAATTCCAATTATTGTTATATAAATTAGAAAAATCAAAATTTTCTATAAGGAAGTATTATAAATATCAAAAAATGTAATATTATATTTGTTTTTAATAAATAAATATGAAAAATATGAAATAATATGAATAAATAAATATTGTTTTAATTGTTCATAACTAATGTTTCACGTGAAACATATATAATAAGATTGATAAAAAATGTGAAAAAACTTGCATTATAAATAAATTTTTTAAAATATAAGTTAAAATTTAACTAGTTATTAGTTTTCTAATAAAAATATAAATAAAAAAAGAAAAAAATTTAAAAAAAATTAATTTGGAAGTTATATTAAATATAATAAAATAAATATGAAATATATAATCTATTTTTAGGCAAAAAGTAATTTGTTTATAACTTAATGTTTCACGTGAAACATAAGAATTTGCATTTTTATTATATATTTGATATGATGTATACGTGCAACAAATATAATGTAATCTGGTCAGGATCGGAAGGTAGCAGCCAAGTCATTCCCTATTTGTGTGCACTTTTTTTGTGAAAAGAAGGTGTTTTATGGAAGAATATATGAATATATGTATTGAACAAGCTAAAATCGCTGCTGAAAATGGTGATGTGCCAATTGGAGCTGTAATTGTACAGGATGGGCATGTTTTATGTAGTGGTTATAATACAAGAGAAAAGGAGCATAATGTGTTAGGACACGCAGAAATTAATGTAATTTTAAAAGCAAGTAAAGAATTGAAGCGTTGGAATTTATCTGATTGTGATTTATATGTTACTTTAAAACCATGTTCCATGTGTAACATTATTATTCAACAAGCAAGAATTCGTAATGTATTTTATCTTTTAGATAAACTTGATTATAAAAAGGAATATAATAAGACGCAATATGTCATGTTAGATAGTGAAAAAAATGAAAATGTCGAACAAATGTATAGTAGCATTCTTTCTTCTTTTTTTCAAGACAAAAGAAAGTAAATTTTTAGAGATTATGTGATATAATAATTTAGAGATGGTGTTATTGAAACAGGAGGTAATTATATGAATTATAAAGTATTATATCGTAAGTATCGACCTACTTCTTTTTCTCAAATTGTAGGTCAAGATTATACTATAGAGATGTTACAAAATGCAATAAAGAATGAAAAAATTTCCCATGCCTATTTATTTACGGGTCCTCGAGGAACTGGAAAAACTTCTACAGCTAAAATTTTCGCTAAAACCATTAATTGTGAACATCCTATTGATGGTGAAGCTTGTGGTAAATGTTCTAATTGTCTTCATTTTCAAGATAGTCCTGATATTATTGAAATTGATGCAGCTAGTAACAATGGAGTTGATGATATTCGAGAACTTATCAACAATGTAAAAATTGCTCCTAGTGAAGGAAAATATAAAATTTATATTATCGATGAAGTTCATATGATGACTACGAGTGCTTTTAATGCGTTACTTCTTACTTTAGAGGAACCACCCAAACATGCTATATTTATTATGGCAACAACGAATGTCGAAAATGTTCCTATCACTATTTTGTCTCGTTGTCAAAGATTTAATTTTCAAAAAATTTCTCTTTCTCATTTGAAACAACAAATATCTTATGTTTGTCAAGAAGAGAATATAAAAATTCATGATGATGCGATTGAAGAAATTGCCTACTTATCTGAGGGTGGTATGCGAGACGCTTTAAGTCTTTTAGATCAACTTTCTTCTCATGATGAAGAAATTACAGTGGATGAGATTCTTTCCCATTATGGTTCTATTTCTACTAAGTTTGTTCAAGATTTATTAGAACTTTTGGAACATAAAAACATTGAAAAAGTTCATGAATGTTTTCACGATTTAGAAACTTCTTCAAGTGATTATAAGATATTTGTGAAAAAAATTGTGGATGCGTTTACACAAATAGCAATAGCAATTAAATTAGGACAATATCAAGGCGATTTTTCGTACCATCAAGTGAAAAATATTGTTTTTGAATTGAATGAAATATTGAATAAAATTAATATTAATATGAATCCTTACGTTTTAATAGAACTTACTTTACTTGGCTCGTTAGATAGTAGTTCTTTCGATGTTTCTGTGCCTTCTTTTGTATCAATTCCAAAAAAAGAACCTCTTAAGGAAGAACCAAAGATTGTAGAAGAAAAAACTGTTAGTATATCACCGCAAGAAGTTAAGGAGAACAATGAATATTTTGATAAATTAAAACAAATACGGGTGAATAATTGTTTTTATGGAGCCAAAAAAGAAGATTTAATTCAATATCAAGAAACTTGGAATACTATTTTAAAAAAAGAGTCTATTTCTCCTGATAGTTTATCGCTCATGATTGATTCTTCTTTAGTAGCGGCTTCAAAAGATTATTTAATTATTTCTTCTAAACTTTCTAGTACAGCCAATTTGATTAATCGAAAAATAGAAGAGTTTACGGAAGAATTATGTACTATATTTCCAAAAAATGTGCATTTTATTGCGTTAAGCGAGGAAGAATGGGGAAAAGAGAAAAAGGTTTATGTTCAAAATATAAAGAATCATTATGTTTATAACTTGCAAGAGGAAAGTGATTTAGAAAATTTGAAACCAAAAATTAGTAAAGAAACAGAAAATATAGCGACAGATGTGTTTAATCGTGATAAAATAGAAGTAATTTAGAAAGAAGGAATCATTATGAATATGCAAAGTATTATGATGCAAGCACAAAAAATGCAAAGAGACTTGCAAAAAAAGAAAGATGAAATTAATGCACAATTATTTCCCGGGAAATATGAATTTGTAGAAGTTACGTTAAATGGTAAAAAGGAAATGGTACGTTGTAAAATTAATAAAGAATCTTTAGATGCTAGTGATATGGAAATGTTAGAAGATTTCATTGTTTTAGCGGTGAAAGATGCAATAAGCAAAGTAGATGCTGAGTTTCAAAGTAAAATGGGACAATATGCAGGAATGCTTGATGGTTTGATGTAAAATGACAAAAAATTATCCCGAATTGTTAGAGCAATTAATTGCTTTTTTTGCAAAGTTTCCTGGTGTTGGGGAAAAAAGTGCTGAACGAATGGCTTTAGCAGTTTTAAATCTTCCTTTAAATGAAATAGAATTAGCAAGTGATTTGTTAGTAAAAGCTAAGAAAAATTTACATCCATGTCCTGTATGTGGAAATCTTACGGATTTAAATGTTTGTAATGTTTGTAGTGATGAAACAAGAAATCATAATTTAATTTGTGTTATTGAGGATTTTAAAAGTGCATTTGCTTTTGAACGGGCTAAGAATTACCATGGAGTATATCATGTATTAAATGGACTTATTTCACCTATGGATCAAATTGGTGCGGAAGATATTAATTTGCCTTCTTTGATAAAAAGAGTAGAGTCTTTAGATAATCCTGAACTTATATTAGCTCTAAAAAGTTCAATTGAAGGGGAAACAACCACTTTGTATATCAAAAAAATATTTGAAAATAAAAAAGTAAAAATATCACGTTTATCATATGGAATTCCGATTGGAGCAGAAATAGATTATTTAGATACTACGACTTTGGATCGTGCTTTGGAAGATCGAAAGCAAATATCTGAATAATTTTTTTCTTTTGGCATATCTTTTAAAGAGGGATTGCTATGCTAAAAAAAGTTGGAATTTTACTTAAAAAAATTGTAGTAGCATTTGTGTTATTGTATGGGTTAAATTATTTTATTTCTTCCCTACATATTTATATTCCTATTAATCTTTTTACGGTAGGAATTGTGAGTTTTCTAGGAATTCCCGGGCTTTCTTCTTTAATTATTTTATTTTTTATAGTAAAATAATCTTAGGTGAAGCAAATTGGAAGAGACAAAAAGATTAGAAGAACTTTGGAAAGAATATCATGAGAATCGACTTGCTCATGCTTTTTTGCTTGAAACAAATGATATGGATAAGTGTTTAGAACATCTTTTTTCGTTTCTTTCGGTAATTAATGAAGTTCATGATAAAGAAGAGGATGAAAAATTAAAAAATTTGATTTTTACGAAACAACTTCCTAGTTTAGTAGTGATTGAGCCGGATGGGCAAAATATTCGTAAGGAACAAATTTTAGAATTAAAGCGTTGTTTTCAAACAAAACCAATATTTTCAAAATATAATATGTATGTTATACTAAATGCCGAAGCTTTAAATGCTTCTAGTGCCAATACAATGTTGAAGTTCTTAGAAGAACCAGAGGATAATATTTTAGGATTTTTTCTTACAAATAATAAGGAAAATATGATTGATACCATTAAAAGTCGTTGTCAAATTATATTAGATTATTATGATTCTTCTTTAGAGCAAATTCCTTCGGTATGGCAAGGAATTGCCAAATCTTTTATAAATGAATATGAGGTTTCTGGTCGAGATGCGATCTTATATCAAAAAAATGTAATTTTACCGCTTGTTCCTTCGCGAAAAGAACTCAATTATTTGTTTCAAAGTATTTTTAAGATTTATGAATCCTTGTATTTTGCCAAGCTAAATCATTTAGAAGTGAATGAAGAATATCAAGAGTTTCCTTTTTTACCAAAAAAAGATGCGTTATATTTTTTAAAACAAATGGATTATTTAGCAAAATTATTGGATGAATTAAATTATAATGTGAATGTCAATTTATTTTTAGACCGGTTTATATTAGAAAGTAGGTGAAGGCCATGAATGTTTATGAAGTTGTTTTTAAAGATAAAGGAAAAGGGTATTATTTTCAAGGACATGATTTAAAAATTCCTAATCGGGTTACAGTAATTGTTGAAACAGAAAGAGGATTACAGTTTGGAAGAGTTATTTCTAAAATTGAAGATTTTCATAGTATTCCTGTGGAAAATTTAAAAGATATAGTACGAATTGCTACGAAAAAAGATTATGAACAATATATGAAAAATTGTAAAGATGCTGAATCAGCTTTAAAAAATGCTCGAGAATTTGCTCAGGAATTAGGACTTGAGATGCGTTTTATTGAAGCAAGTTTTACCTTTGATAGAAAACAATTATTATTTCATTTTTATGCGGATGAAAGAATTGATTTTAGAGAATTGGCAAGGAAACTAGCAAGTGTGTACAAAACAAGAATTGAACTTCGGCAAATTGGGGCTAGAGATAAAGCGGAACAGATTGGTGGAATTGGTATTTGCGGAAGAAAACTTTGCTGTGCTTCTTGTTTAAATCATTTAGAATCTGTAACTATGAATATGGCTAAGAATCAAAATTTGGCATTGAATCCTTCCAAGATTAATGGAGCTTGTGGAAGACTTTTATGTTGTCTTGCTTACGAAGATGAAGAGTATGTGAGATGTCTTTATGGAATGCCAAGTGTTGGCGATAAAGTAAAAACTCCTTATGGCGAAGGTCAAGTTATGAGTATTGATATTTTAAGACGAAGTTATAAAGTGTTGGTAAAAGATGAACTTAGAGAGATTGTGTTAGAAGATGAAGAAGTCGTGTAATTGGTTGTTTGATTACCCTAATTTACAAATTTATCAATATGAAGAAGGCTTTAAGTTTTCCTTGGATTCAATATTGCTTGCCGAGTTTGCTGAAATAAAAAAGAGTGATACAAAAATTATCGATTTATGTACGGGAAATGCTGTGATTCCAATTATTCTATATTATAAGTTTAAAAAAGATATTTTAGGTGTTGAAGTGCAAGATAATATATTTTCTTTAGCTCAAGAATCAGTAAAAAAGAATCAGATGGAAGAACATATTTCGATACTTCATAAAAATGTATTAGATTTAAAAGATTATTTCCCGGGAAATAATTTTGATGTAGTGCTTTGTAATCCTCCATATTTTAAATATCAAGAAAGTAGTCATGTAAATTTAAATGAAATGAAACGTGTTGCGCGACATGAGATTCTTATTTCTTTAGAGCAAATTATGGAGGTTGCGAGTTATTTATTAAAAGAAAAAGGAAAATTTTATTTGGTACATGTTCCAAATCGAATTGATGAAATTTTTATTTATGCTCATCAATTTGGTATGGCAGTAAAAGAATTACAATTTATTCATTCAAAGTTAAAAGACCAACCTGTTATGGTATTAGTAACGTTAGTGAAAGGAGGACATTTTGGAACCAAGGTGTACGCTCCAAAGGAAATTCAAAATTGTCAAACTTATCAAAATTTGTTTCGGAAAGGATAAGGTTTTATGAAATTAATCGTAGGTTTAGGAAATGTTGGAAAAGAATATGAGAATACGAGACATAATGTGGGATTTATGGTATTAGATTCCTTGGGTTTAGAGTTTTCCTTAGAAAAAAAGTTTCAAGCATATGTTGCCGAGAGAGAAATAAAAGGTGAAAAATGTTTGTTTTTAAAACCTACTACTTATATGAATTTAAGTGGTTTGGCTGTGCAAAAAGTGAGTGATTATTATCATATTTCTTTGAATGATATTTTGATTATTCAAGATGATTTAGATTTACCTTTTGGAAAAATTAAAATAAAAAGTAAAGGTTCGTCTGGGGGACATAATGGATTGAAATCTATTTTTTCTTCGTTACATTCTGAAGAAATTGCAAGATTAAAAATAGGAATTTCTCATGATAAGGAAATTGATACAGTAGATTATGTTTTAGGACATTTTTCAGCTAAAGAAGTGCAGTATTTTGATGAAAATAAACTTCTTTTTGCAAATATTATTGAATCTTTTGTTTTTAATGGAATTGAAAAAACAATGAGTCTATATAATACGAGGTGATTGCAATGCAATTATTTGATACGAATTTAATGAAAGATGGCGTGATCATTGAGGGACTTACCCATGAGTTGGTTTCTCTTTTTGTGTTGCAATATTTTGAAGAAAAGAAAGAATCTGTGATATTTTTAACAAGTAATTTATATGAAGCCAATCAAATTTATCAATCTTTATCTACTTACACAGATAAAGTTTTGTTATTTCCAATGGATGATTTTTTTACCTCTGTTGCACTTGCGGTTTCGCCAGAATTAAAATTAAAAAGACTAGAAACTCTTTCAAAGATGCAATCAGATTCCTATATTATTGTTACAAATCTTATGGGGTTTTTACATTTTTTACCTTCGGTAGAAACACAAAAAGAAAATCAAATTTTGTTAAAAAAAGGACTTTCTCTTTCACGTGATGCATTGGTTCAAAAATTTGAAACATTGGGGTATCATCGTGATTCTATGGTAACTTCGACAGGGGAATATGCTGTTCGTGGTTTTGTTTTAGATATTTTTTTAGTTGATGAAGAACATCCAATTCGAATTGAATTTTTTGGTGATGAAATTGAAAACATTCGGTATTTTGATGAAGAGACACAACGAACTATTTCACCTCTTTCAGAAATTCTTTGTAAGCCGATTGAGGAAATGATCACAGAAAATGTTTCATCTATGCTTCAATATGTACCTAAGGCTACGGTCATATATCATGATATGGCACAAATTGAGGCAAGTTATCAAAATTTGGTTCAAGAAATGCTTCGATATAATGAAGAAAAAAAAGAACATACTAAATATTGCTTTACTTTAGAAGAAATGATTCCAAAAACAAAAATTGTGATTAATACGATTACTAACGAACTTCATGAAAAGAATGTTACTAGATTTTCTTCAAAAGAGATTGAGAATTTTAAAGGCAATTTTAATAAATTAAAAGAAGTAGTAGAGGGGTATTTATTAAAGAAAAAAATTGTTTTATTTGTGTTAGAAACGAAAAATCAATTACAAGAAATCAAAGAACTATTTGATGGTAATGTCATAACTAGTCCTAAAGATACATTGGAAGGTGGCGTAATTTATGCACGATTAGGAAAGTTAAATCATGGTTTTTTCTTTGAAAATTTAGTGTGTTTTTCAGCGTATGATTTAGAAGAAGTAAAACAAGAAATTAAATATAAAAATAATCTACGGATTGGAAAACGAATTAATGCCATAGATGCTTTAAAAAATGGGGATTATGTAGTACATCGGGTTCATGGAATTGGAGTTTATACTGGTGTTGTTACATTAACGCATCATGGAATGAAAAAAGATTACTTACAAATTCAATATTTAGGAAATGATAAAGTATATATTCCCGTAGAAAAAATTTCGTCTATTTATAAATATAGTGATAAAGAAGGGAATCCTCCGCAGATAAATAAGTTAGGCTCGACTTCTTGGGAAAAGAAAAAGAAATCAGTTCAAAGAAAAATTCATGATATTTCAAATGAATTAATTCAATTGTATGCCAAAAGAAAAAATACCAAAGGAGAAGCTTATCGAGATTATGAAGAAGAGAGTGTGTTTGCTAGTGAATTTTTATACGAAGAAACAAAGGATCAAACACGAGCAATAGATGATATTTTGAAAGATTTAGATTCTTCCGTACCAATGGATCGGTTACTTTGTGGGGATGTTGGTTTTGGAAAAACGGAAGTTGCATTTCGAGCTATGTTTAAAACAATTTGTAATAATAAACAGGTGTTATATCTTTGTCCAACAACAATTTTATCTAAGCAACAATATACATCTGCTTTAGAAAGATTTGCCAATTATCCGGTTGAAATTCGATTATTTAATCGGTTTACAAGTATGAAAGAAGCAAATGAAATATTAGAGGGGTTAAAAAAGGGAACGATTGATATTGTTTTTGGAACGCATCGATTGTTAAGTGATAAAATTGTATGTAATAAACTTGGACTTTTAATTATTGATGAGGAACAGAGGTTTGGTGTAACACATAAAGAAAAATTAAAGAAATTAAAAGAGGATGTAAATGTTCTTACTTTATCAGCAACACCAATTCCGAGAACGTTAAAAATGTCTTTGTCGGGACTGCGAGATTTATCTATTATAGATACACCACCAGTAAATCGGTATCCTGTCCAAACTTATGTTGTTGAAGAAAGTGAGTTTTTAATTCGTGATGCTATTTATAAAGAACTTTCCCGAAATGGACAAGTATTTGTTTTGTATAATCGTGTGGAAACAATTGAAGATAAATTACGTTCATTAAAACATTTAGTACCAGAAGCTAAAATTCGATTTGCCCATGGACAAATGACAAAATATGAGTTAGATGATATTATGGAATCTTTTATTCGCCATGATTTTGATATTTTACTTAGTACAACGATTATTGAAACAGGAATCGATATTCCTAATGCAAATACGTTAATTATTTATGATGCGGACCGTTTTGGATTAAGTCAGTTATATCAACTTCGCGGTCGTGTAGGAAGAAGTGATAAAATTGCTTATGCTTATTTGATGTATCAAAAGTCTAAAATGTTAAATGATGTAGCTGTGAAAAGATTACAGGCAATTCGGGATTTTACTGAACTTGGTAGTGGGTATAAAATTGCCATGAGAGATTTATCAATTCGAGGAGCTGGAGATTTACTTGGAAGTGAGCAAGCTGGCTTTGTCGATACGGTTGGAATTTCTTTGTATATGAAGATGATTGAAGAAGAAATGAAAAGACAAAAAGGGGAACTTGTGGAAGAAGATACTGAAAAAGAAGCTTTGTTGCATGTGGAAACACATATAGATGATTCTTATGTTTCTGATGAATCGATAAAAATAGAAATTCATAAGATGATTAATGAAATAGATTCATACAAGAAATTAGAAGAAGTGAAAGCTGCATTAGAAGACCGTTTTGGAAAAATTTCTTCAGAGCTAGAAATTTATATGTATGAAGAATGGTTTGAAAAATTGGCAAATACACTTCATATTGTGGATGTAATTCAAAATGAACGAATTGTTTCGGTGGTACTTCCTCCTGAAACATCCAATTTTATCAAAGGCGATAAGTTGTTTTTAGAAGCATATAGTATTCATCCTAAATTTCAATTAAAATATGAAAATAAAAAAATTGTGATTACTTTACCGCTTTATCGTTTAGAAAAACATTTTGTGTATTATTTTGTGTCTTTATTAGAAAAAATTTCCCAAGATTTAGAAGTATAAAAATTGATTTCTTTGGCTAAACTAGTTTTAGAATGGAGTGGAAGTTTTGTGAAAGATACAGGCATTATTCGCAAAATAGATGAATTGGGAAGAATTGTTCTTCCAAAAGAAATTCGAAGAAGTTTAGGAATTAAAGATGGAGAAGACTTAGAAATTTATGTAGATCATCAAGGAATTTATTTACAGAAACATTCACGACTTTTATTATATACGGATTTAGTGTTAAATTTATGTGAACTTGCAAGTCAAGAAATGAATATGAATTTATTTATCACGGATCGGGAAAAAGTAATAGCCTCTAGTGTTATGGAGTTTCATGGTAAAGTGTTACCTTCTAAAATTACCGAATTATTGGAAACAAGAGAAGAATATGAATCCCATGTGGAAGAAAAATTATTTTCAGATGTAGCTTCTACAGGGTATTATTTTATTGAACCAATTTTAATTTCTTCTGATATTGTTGGTTTTGTTGTTTTGGTAAATGATCAACCATTTTTATCTTATATGAAGAATTTTGCCAAGTTTTTAGTAAAAATTATTGGAAATAAAATTGACATTCTTTAGTTTTATGGTAGAATTAGGGTATTCGATGGTGAAGGAAAGAGTATATTTTGATTTATTTTTTAGAGAGTCTACGTTTGGTGAAAGTAGATAAATAAGAAAAATAGAAGATGGGTCTGGAGTCGAATCGGAATTCCCCGTTATCGAAAAGAGTGCATGTTAGCCATGAAGAAAGGTGGTACCACGGATATTATTTTCGTCCTTTCATTCGTGGCTTTTTTTTGGAAGGATGATAAAAATGGAAAAGAAAAAATATTATATTTCAACAGCGATCGCGTATGCTTCAGGAAAACCGCATATTGGTAATACCTATGAAATAGTTCTTGCGGATGCGATTGCAAGATATAAAAGATTAAAAGGCTTTGATGTATATTTTCAAACTGGGACAGATGAACATGGGGAAAAAATTGAATTGAAAGCAAAGGAAGCAGGCTTAAAACCTCAAGTCTTTGTAGATAATATTTCCCGGGAAATAAAACGAATTTGGGATGTTATGAATACCAGTTATGATAAGTTTGTCAGAACAAGTGATGCGCATCATAAAGAAGTAGTAGGACGAATCTTTGAAAAGTTATATCAACAAGGAGATATTTATTTAGGAAAGTATGAAGGAATGTATTGTACTCCTTGTGAATCGTTTTGGACTGAAACACAATTAGTAGATGGGAAATGTCCGGATTGTGGTAGAGAAGTGCAAAAAAAGGTTGAAGATGCTTATTTCTTTAAACTTTCAAAATATCAAGATCGGTTAATACAGTATATCGAATCACATCCAGAATTTATTATGCCTGAAGCTCGTAAAAATGAAATGATTCATAATTTTCTAGAACCTGGTTTACAAGATTTATGTGTTTCAAGAACAACTTTTGATTGGGGAGTTAAAGTTCCTTTTGATGATAAGCATGTTGTTTATGTATGGATTGATGCTTTATCAAATTATATTACAAATATTGGGTATGATGTTGATGGAGGAAATGAAGAGTTTCATAAATGGTGGCCTGCTGATTTACATTTAATTGGAAAAGATATTATTCGCTTTCATACGATTTATTGGCCTATTATTTTAATGGCATTAGATGTAGAACTTCCACATCAAGTTTTTGGTCATCCTTGGCTTTTAACAGGAAATGATAAAATGAGCAAAAGTAAAGGAAATATTATGTATGCTGATGATTTGGTCGATTTATTTGGTGTAGATGCGATTCGTTATTATGTTTTGCATGAAATTCCATTTCAAAACGATGGAACAATTACGTATGAACTTATTATGGAACGAATTAATAGTGATCTTGCAAATGTCTTAGGAAACTTAGTAAATCGAACGATTGCAATGGTAAAAAAATATTTTGATGGGAACGTATGTAATACGAAAAGCATAGAAGAGATAGATACTTCGTTGTTAGATTCTATAAATTCTTTAGATACGCGTATTGAAGAAAAAATGGATCATTTAGAAATTGGTCTTGCCATAGAAGAAATTATTGATACACTTCGTAAATGTAATAAATATATTGATGATACAGCTCCTTGGGTTTTAGCAAAAGATGAAACTTTGAAACATCGCTTAGAAACAGTTTTATATCATTTATTAGAAGGTATACGAGTATGTGCTGTATTTTTGATGCCGTTCTTACCTCAAACAGGAGAAGAGATTTTAAGACAACTTGGAACTGATAATCAAACAATGAAGTTTGTAGATGATTTAGAATATTGTGTACAAGATCCCGTACCATTATTTCAAAGAATTGATATTCCTAAAAAATTAGAAGAAATTCAAAAGAAAAAAGAAATAGAGGGTTAATAAAACCTTTTTTTTCGTTGCGATCTTTTTTAATATTTGATATAATCTTTTTAAAGATAAGGAGATATGGGTATGGAAGAAAAGTTTTTACCAATTGGAACTGTGGTGTTGTTAAAAGGTGGTTCAAAAAAAGTTATGATTACTGGTTTTTGTTCTATTGATGCAGAGGAACCAGATGTAGTATACGATTATAATGGATGTATTTTTCCTGAGGGTTATCTTAAAAGTGATCAAACCTGTTTGTTTAATCATGATCAAATCGCTCAAATCTTTTTTAAAGGTTATGAAGATGAAGAATCAAAGACTTTTCATGAACAATTATTAAATTTAGAAAAGGAATTGCCAACTGATACTAATGCACCAAAAGACGAAATAGAAACAATAAATGTAAATTAAAGAAATGAATTTAAACTAAAAAAAGTTTAAATTTTTTTTTAGCTTTGATATAATAAAGAGGAAAATAGAGGTGAAGCAAGTTGAGTAAATCTATAAACATAGTACCAATTAAAATGAATAAGATAAATAGAGTAAAAGCAACTGTAAGACCTCAAAATGTCAGAAAAGAAAGAATTGAAGAAGAAGAGATAGATTATAGTAAGGGATTAGATAGTAAACAGACACTTACCAAATATGAAAATATTATAAAAAATACACAAAGTAAAGTAAGTAAAAAAGTAGAAACGAAGACAAGTAAAGTAGAAGGAATTCAAAATTTATTTGGTGGTATCAAAGAAAAGGCCCATGATATGTATAAGAGTACAGGAGCAAAAGTAACAGGAATCAAGGATGTTGTAGCAAGTGGAGCGAAAAAGGTAGCAGATAAAGGCAAAGAAGTAGGAAAAAAAGCTGTTGATTTAGAAGTAAAAGCGTTAAAAACAGGAATAGAATCGGCCACAAAAGCAGCTTCAACAGCCATCAATTTTGAATTAAGTCTTGGAAAAGGAATTTTGAATTTAGGAGAAGGATTAGTAGATGGGGTACAAATAGTAAGTAAAATAACTGAGACACCATTTT
>CANQEG010000026.1 GCA_947594705.1 uncultured Bacilli bacterium
TTATTTTAAATGAGGATGGTTCTTTTACTAGAACTCTCACTGAAGAACAAGACAGAGAACTTCTTTTCAATACTAGATTAGCTCTTGCCAAAGAAGAAGAATTGAAAAAGATTGCGAAATCCATGTTAGAAAAAGACTATGATTTAGAAGAAATCATGAGTATCACAGGGCTATCTAAAGAAGACTTAGAAAAATTACAGAAATGAAATACTTTCTGTTTTTTTATTTATTATTTAAAAAAACACGATTTCTCGTGTTTTAGCCTTGATACATTTGATAACGTGATGAAAATGACCATCCTTTATAATTTGGAAATCCTGGAGGTGTAATTACATTATTTTTATTTATTGATCCTGTATAATAGCCTTTTTGCACTCCAAAATGTAAATGTGCTCCCGTAGTACATCTATCATATCCACCATGTTCTGTTGAAGTAGAATAGCCTCCAGCCCAGCCAATGATTGTATTTTGCGTTACAACATCACCTTTATTGACATTAAATCTTAATAAATGATAATAGTATGTTGTATATGGTTCTCCATTTACACTCACATTAATGAACAACATGTTTCCTCCACAACCATTCTCATATATTTTTCCTACAACGACTCCAGCAGCAGCAGCATAGACTGGAGTTCCTTCAAATGGACTAGGTCCTCCAATATCTAAAGCGTTATGATAACTTCCCCATCTTGTTCCTACTGTGGAAGTAATTGTTCCACTCGTTAATGGTTTTAACCATGCACCATTTTCAACAACTACACCATTTACTTCTGTTGGAGGGGCAACACAATCTTCTGTATAAATTGCATTATCTCCTAATTTGGAAGCATATTGTTTACACAATGGTTCAAATACTTTTAATGTGTCTTCTGCTTGTTTAATTTTGTCTTCTAAGCTAAGTTCATAGGCATCATAATTATTAATGTCGCCATATAATGCTTCGATCGCTTTTTTGTATTGTTCTGATTGTTTTTTTAATGTTTCTTGTTTTTCAATTAATTCTTGTTTTAATTCTTCATTCTTTTTTATTTCAGCTTCTAAGTCTTTTATCGTTTTTTGAATATGATCTGAAATTTGTTCTACTGCAGCAATACGCATGATCATTTCAGTTACTGTTGAAGCTCCACTTACATATTCTACATATGCATTTTGACCTTTCATTTGTTGTAAGTACAACAATACTTTTTTTACTTCTTCTTCTAATTCTTTTATTTTTTGGTTTGATTCTTCTATTTCTTGTTCTACTCTTTCTTGTTCAGCTTGAGCATTATTAATATCTATTTCCGCTTGTTTAATTGCGGCTTCTTTTCTTTTTATCTCAGCTTTCGCCTCTTCAGTTTTCTTATCATTTTCTTCTTTTTGTTTTTTTAATGATGCTATCTGAGATTTTAATTCTCCCAATGTTTGTTTTTCTTCGGAAGCATTCACCGTGGGAATTAGTATGGTACTTAGCATACAAATAAGACATATAAAACTTATAATTTTCTTCATATTTTCAAATGCTTTCTAACGGATAACCATGAACCAATCATTCCGACAATAGAACCAATTATCACTAAAATAATAGATACTTGGAACACGAATGGGAATGGATTCACTAATGTAATGATTCTTGTAAATACATATCCTCCCGTTTCATTAAATAAAATAGTATACCCGTAAATACTAAGAAGAACCGGGATAATACTTCCAAATATTCCTAAGATAAATCCTTCAAAAATAAATGGTAATTTAATTGCAATATTACTTGCGCCAACTAATCGTTTGATTTCAATTTGAGTTTTTCTTGATAAAATCGTTAATTTAATTGTATTACTAATTAAAAAGGCTGTTACTAAAACTAAAGCAATTACGATTGACATGGTTCCGATACTAATTGTATCAAATACTCCTAAAATATTTTCTACCATTCCTTCCCCATATTCAGCACTTTCTACAAAATCATATTTTTTTAATTTTTCAGTAGTTTCATGTAAATTTCTTACTTCATCAACTGTTACAATAATGGAATCAAGAAGCGGATTTTCCGTTAAATA
Organism: uncultured Bacilli bacterium; assembly: GCA_947594705.1. GTDB lineage: Bacteria > Bacillota_I > Bacilli_A > RF39 > UBA660 > Ventrenecus. The sequence goes on from CANQEG010000026.1 coordinate 2,040, forward strand.
CTCTAACGTTGTATCTAGTGTTTCGTTTTCTTTTTTCATCTCGGCTTTCCATTCTTCTTTGCTTTTTATTTTGTATTCTGATACATTTTCCATAGTTTTTAAGTCATTTTCAATTTCTATTTTTTGTTTTTCCGTAGTTTCAGGACTTAAATATACAACGATGGTAAGTTCATGCTCTAAAGTTTTGGTAATTTGACGAACATTATAAGATAAAAACAATGATATCGCGACAAGTATTAACGTAATTGTTGTACATAATATAGATGCCATAGAAAGTGAGAAATTACGAAAAATACTTTTGAATGAATCACGAATACTTCTTCTTAGGATTCTTAATGCTTTCATGTACTTTATAACTTCCTTTCTTTGTGTCGCTTACTAATACACCATCCTCGATTACTAACACACGTTTTTTCATCTTATTTACTAACTCTTTATCGTGAGTTGCCATGATGATCGTAGTTTCACTTTCTTGGTTAATTTTATCTAATATAGCCATAATTTCTTTTGATGTTTCTGGATCTAAATTTCCAGTTGGTTCATCACATATTAATAATTTTGGTTCATTTACAATTGCTCTTGCAATCGCAACACGTTGTTGTTCTCCACCTGATAATTGATTAGGTAAATTTCTCGTTTTTTCTTTTAACCCAACAGCATCTATCGCTTTTAATACTTTAGGGCGAATTTCATTATTAGGAAGTCCTAATGTTTCTAATGCAAATGCAACATTTTCATATACAGTTAATTTAGGAAGTAATTTATAATCTTGAAACACTACACCTAATTTTCTTCTTAATTTATAGACTTTAGAGTTTCTTAGTTTCGCAACATCGATTCCTCCAACAATTACACTTCCATTCGTTGGTTTTTCTTCACGATATAGCATTTTTATAAATGTTGATTTTCCACTTCCGGTAGAACCGATGACAAAGACAAATTCGCCTTTATCTATGCTAACACTAAGGTCAGCAACTGCGGTAGTGCCGTTTTTGTATATTTTATAAGCATGTTCTACTTTAATTAATTTCATTTACTACACCTCATATTCTTCGAACATTATACCATATTTTTCTTATTATATAAATGGTAAATTTCGCCTTTTCATCCCACCTTCTACTTCATAGCAATCATGAATTACAATAAACGCTAAAGGATCAATATTTAAAACTGTTTCTTTAAATATATAATAATCTTTATTTGGGACTACACACATGAGTAAATTATTTTTTTCTTTTGAATACCCACCTTCTGTTTTCAAGATTGTTACCCCTGTATGTAATTCATTTAAAATATAATCTTCAACATTTTCCCATTTTTTTGTATATACAAAAAATAATTTTGAATCAGAAATTCCAATTAATATTTTATCTACTAAATTGGTATAAATCATTAAAATAATTAAAGCATAAATTAAATTATTTATACCGAAAACAAATCCTCCACAAAGAATAATTATGATTTGCGTGATAAAAATGCTTTTTCCTTCAGGCAAATGACAATATTTATTTAATATTTTCATAATGATATCAGAACCACCGGTGTCAAATCCTGCTTTATATACTAAGCCATTCCCTATTCCATACAAAATAGAAACAGCTAAAATTAAAAGAATAATATTATCAAATTCAATATAATATTTTAAAAATTCCGCTAAAGGGGCAGTTAAGGTTACAAAAAAGGGGTACATAATACTACCAATAATAGAGACACCTGTTTTTTTCACTCCTAATAAAAGAAAACTTAAGATAAGTAAAATTGCTGTCGTAACATATAAAAATAAATTTGGATCCCAACCTAAAAGAGTTTCACAGACTATTGAAAGACCGGAAGTTCCACCAATCACTAAATGATTCGGTAATAAAAACAAATTATAATTGATACTTAAGCAAAAGACACCGACAACTATCATCACAAAGCGTGGAAAAAAATCTTGAGTTCGTATTTTTTCTTGAATTTTTTTGATGTCCATTTCTACCCCTACTTTCTTATTTATTATAACCAACTTCTAAATGTTTTGCAACTCACATAAGATATATCGAGGTGAAATTTTTTATGAATGGAAGTTTTTTTAGTAATCCTACTTTCCCCGGAACTCAAAATCCAAATTCTAATACCGTGATTAGTCCACCGGGAAATATTTCAAGTCAGTCTTTTCCTTTAGAACAAAGTTTAATTGAAAATATTTTACGATTAAATAAAGGAAAAAGAGTTCGAGTATATGCATCTTATCCTGATTCCAATGAATGGCGAGATAAAATTTATGAAGGAACGATTCAAGAATCTGGCCGAGACCATTTAATTTTGTCCGATGCTACTTCAGGGAATTGGTGGCTTATAAGGATGCTGTATGTAAATTATGTTGAATTTGATAATCCAATTAATTATAATCCTGATTATTCTGACACTTTTGATTAATTCAAAGGTGTTTTTGAATTTTTTCAAGTTGTTCTTTTTCTTCTTTTAATGTTGTAATTTTTCCATGTCCCGGATAAATTTTTGTTTTCTAAAGGCAATTCGGTTAATATTTTTTGAATAGATTCTTGCATTTTTTTGGCATCGCCACCTAAATTCATTCTTCCAATGGTATTTTTAAAGATAAAATCTCCCACGAATACTATCTTTTCATCTTTAAAGTAATACGATAAAGAATCTAACGTATGTCCAGGTGTTTTTATAATCTCATACGTAAATTCAGAAATTTCTTGATTTGCTTTCACATGATAATATTCTTCTAATTCTTTTAAGGCACCAATATGATCAAAATGATAATGCGTGACTAAAATTCCTACTACTTTTTTGTCTTGAATATTTTCTTTTATTTTTTCTGGTTCACTTCCTGGATCAATAATTATGGTTTCCTGCTTTTCATTTGTAACAAGATAGCAATTGGTTTGAAGCATTCCAACGATTATTTTTTTTATTTGTAACATAATAGCCTCTTTTCTTTTTTATTTTAATAGTTATTTTTAGACTTTTCAAGGATGTTTTCGACAAAATTCGACAAAAAGCGAAACAAAACGACAAAATAAGACAAAATCTTCTCTTGATTTTTGTGAGGTTTCCTTTAGAATACATCTTTGAAAAGGAGAGATACTATGGTTGAAAAAGATTTTAAACCTCTTACAGATGATATTTTATTTCGAGAAATATTTGGAAATCCTGATAATAGTGAATTTTTACAAATGCTTTTAGATGATTTTTTTGAAGAAAATCAGGAAATCTTAGATGTTAGAGTAGAACACTATTTACCAAAACTAAGTTATCGGGAAAAAAATTCTCGAAGTGATATTGTCTTAGAATTAGATACTTGTATCATAATTTTAGAAATCTATACTAAATTTACTTTAGAAGGATTAAAGAAAACTTTGACGTATATTGGAAAGAAATATGGAAGTCAAACCAAAATAGGGAAAAAGTATCGAATCAATAAACAAGTAAAATGTATATGTATTGTTGAAAATGCCACGATTCCTTTAAAAAAAGAATGGCTACAGAGATATAGTTTTCAAGAAGAAAATTTTGAGTTAACAGATGAAATAGAGTGGTATATAGTGAATCTTGACAAAGTAAAAGAAATTCCCTATAATGAAGGTGAAAGTAATTTTTTAACAGATATGAGATATATAGGGGCCAAAAGTGAAAAAGAAAGAAAAGAGATAGAAAGGAAGAAGAGTATGTTTGGAAGAATAGGAAGAAAGATAAAACACTTTTTAGATGAGAAAGAATTAGATAGAGAGTTCAGTCTTAAGAATAAATGGTTAATGGAAGGAAGAGAAGATGGAATTGAGATTGGTTTAAAAAAAGGTGAACGAAAAGAAAAACAACAAATTGCAAACAATATGTTAAAAGAAAATATAGACATTGATACCATAACCAAAATCACGGGGCTTCCTATCGAAACGATTGAAAAAATGAGATACTAATTTACTTGATTCAAGCTTTACAAAATTCATAAAATGATGTTACAATATTGCTAGAATTAAGGGTGAAAAAAATTATGGGAATTTTAGGAATTGTTTTGCTGCTTATTATTGTTATTGGAGGTATTTTGATTTTCTATATTTCAATTTTTAATAAAATACAGTTATGGACTACAAAAATTGAACATGTAGAAGGACTTATTGATGAGGACTTAAGAGCAAAATATGATATTGTTATAAGAGCTGATGACGTAATTAAAAAAATCTTTGAAGGAAAAAAAGATTATTTAAAAGAATATCGAAAATTAAAAGAGCAAAAAATTAGCAATTTTGATTTAGAAAGAAAATTAAAAGAAGCCGAAATTGTACTTACTAATTTATATCATGATAATAACGAATTGAATGAAAACGAAAATATGATTGAAATTATGAAAGATTTTAAATTCATTAATGAAAAACTAACCGCCGGGATTAGTTACTATAATCATCAAACAAATGACTACAATTCTTATATTCGAAAATTTCCAAATTTAATTGTTGCTAAAATTCATCATGATTCTGTTAAATTATTTTTTGACCGAAAAGATATGACCGATACTGATATTGATGATTTTAAATTATAGTAGTATAATTTTATTATAAAGGAAAAAGAGAAACGTTGCTTTTCTCTTTTTATATCTTTTTTTTATTATTTATTTTTAATTAATGTAGTAAAGTCATTGATTTTCCAAGTTTCATCTTCTTTTTCTAAACTTAGATAATAGAAGTCATTTCGTTCACAAATGTCATTGTCATTACATAGTTTAATATTTTCTCTAGCAATAATTTCTTCATCGGTTGCTGATTCTAAAATAATATTTTCTTCGGTTACATCATAAAATGCAATGGCACTTGTAACGTAGATACTATCAAATAAATCTTTACGAGTTTTATATATTCTCTCTTTAATATCAATGTTATCTTTCGAAACAAGTTCTTCCATTTCATTCCAATAAACATTATATGCATCCAAAGTTAAAAGATTTCTTAACTCATTTAAAAATCCTTCTCCCACAACTAAATATTTTTCATTATCTTCAGATGTATAATCTTTTCCAACATCACCAATATTGTAATATTGCGCATTTTGAAAAAAGCTTTTTAATGCACTTCTTTTTTCCTCTACTAAGATTCTTATTTCTTGCTCAGTCATACTACTTGAATTTCTAAATGTAATTGTTTTAGGTTCTTCTGTAGGTGTAAAATCAATATTTTCTTTTGTACGAATAAAATTCATAATTATCAATATTACAAAAATTGATAAAAACACAGCTCCAATAATGAATAAAACTTTTAGTATTTCTTTTTTACTCATCTTTACTTCCCTCCTCTAAAAGTTTTTTAATTTTAAAACGAATTCTTTGCATAGTATTATCTATTTGTTTTGGACTTTTGTCAAGAATATCTGCAATTTCATTATAATTCAAATCGTTTAACTTGTACAGATAAACTTCATATTCACTTTCTGATAATACTTCTTTTATTTTTTGATTTAAATATTCTTCTTTTTCTTTCATTGAAAAGGTATAAGATGGATCTAAACTTTTATCTCCTAATAATTCTTTTAAAGAATTTCCTTCATCATCATATTCATAATCAAGAGATAATGTATCTTTGGAAATTTTAGATTTCAAAGTTCGATGTTTTTCTAAATAATTAATTAATTTTCTTTTAATGCATAGACCAATAAACGTTTTTAAACTAGCATTTTTTTCTTTATCATAATGATTTAAAGCATCCGTAAATCCCACATTGGCTTCTTGAATTAAATCATTAATTTCTAATCCCATTTTTCTTGCGGCAGGAGTATATTTTTTGACATAGTAGTCTATAAGTGGAGAATATTTTTCATATAAACTATTTCTTACCTCTTCATTTGATTCACATATCATGGCCATTAAATCAGTATCTTCTTCGTAGTTCATGATAATCCTCCCATTTTAAAAATTAATATTGCCGCGGCAACAGAAGCATTTAAACTATTTACAGTGCCAAGCATTGGTATTTTTATAATTTCATCACAATTTTTAGCAACTAAATTGCTAACGCCTTTTCCTTCATTGCCAATAATTAAAACTTTTTTTTCAGTAAAATTTATATTTCTAAAATCTTTTCCTTCCATATCAGAAGCATATACAAAAAAGTTGTGTTGTTGTAATTTTTTTATGGTTTCAACTAAATTGGTTACTTTTACGATTTTTACTAAGTCGGTAGTTCCAACACTTGTTTTCATAACAGTTTCATTGACATCCACACTGCGATCTTTCGGAATAATCATACTTTTTACCCCTGCAGCTTCACATGTTCTTATAATTGCTCCAAAATTATGAGGGTCTTCTAAATGGTCTAATATGACAATAAAATTATCATTATAAATATTTTCTAATTGTTCATAAGTAAAGTCATTACGTTCAAAGACAATACCTTGATGATTTTGTTTGCACATTTTATCTAATAGTTCTTTCTCAACAATGATATAATGAATTTTATTTTGTTTTAAGTAAGTGAATAACTCTTCATCTTTTCTGGTTTTACTAATATATACTTTTTTTATTTCTTGGGGATTTGTCATCATTAATACATTTTTACCAAACGCTAGCATAATACACCTCTTTTTTAAACAATGTTATTATACAATACTTTTGTATGAGAAGCAAGCTCGTTATTCTATTAAAAAAACAGGAAAAAAGATATCTTTTTCCTATTTCAGTATTACTTTTGAGCCCGTAGTCTCTTAAATACGCAGTCAAAGTAAAATGCACGAATAATACTGGTGTGCATAACCTTATTATGCTAAAGTATCATGTTTTTATCATTCCTATTTTTTCCAACGGGCTACTTCTTCCGCATTGATGGCAATTCCAATTACAATTACATAAGATATAATGTAAAACCAAATCATTAATACAGCAAAATGAGCAAGTCCACCATATAAAATATCATAATGAGCAAAATGATTAATATAAAATGAATAAATTCTGGTAGTAATCACAAAACCAATTGTTGTAAATAAGCTTCCTTTGGTTGTTAAAGAACTAGGAATATGTGTATCAGGCGCTAAGGTAAAAATTATTTTTATTAAGAAAAACATAAGGAACCATGATAGAGGGCCTTTCGATAAGTTGATTAAAAAAGTGGTAATAGATGTGACTGTTTCATTATTCATATATTTTATCAATTCAATGAATTTATCACCAAATACAGGAATCAACATTAAGAAAATAATTAAACTAATGAAAATAAAAATCATAAAGAACGATTTCACATATCTTCTTAAATAACTTTTATTCTCACAATGATATAGTTCATTTGAAGTCACAATTATGGAATTTGCTCCACCGCTTGCAGCAAAAAAGGCAATAAATAAAGGAATAAAATACTCAGGAGTAAATTTAATTTCAGTTATAATAGGTAAAACTAAATCTTTTATATCGTTGCCAAAAGCTTTTACTAAAAATGTACTCATGAAATCATACGATACATGAAATATTGTAGCACCTGTTACAATTAACGTAACTGTGGGAACTATTGCCAATAAGAAAAAGAAAGCAAGTTGGCCGGGTAAAACGAGCATTTGGGGACTTCTTAAAAGTTTCCATAATCTTTTTACGACATTTTTTGCTTTCTCTATTATTTTCATTTTTCTTCTTCCTTTTTGTTTTCTTTTTGTTTTTTTATGTCTTCTACACATTCATTTAATGCATCTTCAATTGACTTCAAATCATCTTCAATCATACTATAAGAAATAGTTACACCATACTCACTAAATGGTAAAGATTTAAATTCTTTATTTAATTTATGAATATAACTAGTAATTTGTTTTGGATTATAACCGATTAGATAGATGACAAACTCATTTCCATCAGTTCTAATAATATCAGTATTATCTAATTGCGTTTTGATTAAACTATTCGCAGCGGCCTTAATTTGGCGATCGCCTTCTTCATACCCTAATGTATCATTAATGAGTTGTACTTTGTTTAAGTCAATGACAATTACACTTTGAGGATAAATGGTATTTTTATTCCAATTTGGTAAATTTTCAGTTAAGTAGTTTCTATTTTTCAAGGAAGTTAGTTGGTCAATAAATTTCATTCTATCTTCTTTCTTTACCTTTTTTTGCATTCTTACTTTTTTACTAGAATGATAGATTAATACTAAAATGATTGCGATTATAATAACGGCACATAACACATAAGTTGCAATTGAATTTAAAACTGAACCTTTATTAGCTGTTTCAATTCCACTATAAAAGCCTTTATTTTCCATTGTATTTCCATCTAGATAATTTATATATTTCGCAAATAAAGTATTTAATGTTTCATTTCCTAAAGAACGGAACGAATAAGAATTTTCTAATACTCCGGTATATCTTGAAACAAATTTCTTTAGAGATGTTCTTTTTAAATATTCTCCAACATTTTTATCGATAACAATGATATTATTCTTTTTTAGAATCTCATTTATTTTACTGCTTTCATAATACTCTATTTTTAATCCCTCTATGGTACTTAAATTTTGGGCAAGAAGCGTATTTTTTTCAACATAAATTGTTTTTCCTTTTAATGATTCTATTGTTTCTATAACAATCGGATTTGATTCATGAACAAATACTTCATATTTTATTGGAATCATGGTATCAATGATTGAACCATTATTCATGATAGTACTGTAATTTCCATATAACATAATTTTATTGTTATTGAAATCTTTTATCATTTTCTTTTCATTATTATATTTTTTATAATTCATATCAACATCGGCAAATTTGGCAAAAATATTTAAATATTCTCCAAATATTCCGCCAATTTGACGGTCGGCAATTACTTCATAAGGTGTATGTGTTACAAATGCATAAGTAATTTCTTTTCTTTGTAATTCAGCTAAAGAAGTATCTAATATTTTTAAACTTTTTTGGAATAATTTTCTTTCATTTTCAAACATGGATTGTTCTAATGATTTTTTAGACCATTTGGTAGCATATTTTTTCATAATAGAAAATAATGTTGTATTTGATGAATCTTCTAATAAATATATTCTTTTTAATTCACTAAAATGATAATTCATAGTATAATTTTTTTCTAAAATGGTATCGATATATTCAATTCTTGGAACAATAATCCCATTCGTTTCACCATTATCTAACGAACTGATTAAATCTTCTTCTTTTTCATATTCTATGAATGTAATCTTTTTTAAATATTTTTTTATATATTCAACATTACTATTTAGTACTCCTATTTTTTTATTTTCTAGTTTTTCTAATGATGTAATTAATTCCTTATTTTTTCCCACTAATACATAGTGATCTTCATAAAAAGGAAAAGCATTTTCAGGTAAATTATTTTTTACGCTAAATGATATAGAGTTGATGGTATCATTTTTTGTCATTGTGATTGGATTTAATTTGATGTTGTATTCAGCAGCTAAATCTTCTAAAAATGAATAATAAATTCCTTCTCCTAACTTTCCAAAAATATTGGTGTCGTTAATTACACTTATATTTTGTACTTTAGTTTCATTATCACTAATCCACTTTTTTTCTTCCGTTGTTAGCTTGGTTGCATCTTTTTGAAAGATAAAAAGAAGAGAAATTCCCACTATTACTAAAATAAATAGTCCTATAATGAGATTTCTTTTTTTGTTTTTCATAATTTCACTCTCCTAAATGAATTATTCTCCTTCTGATTCAGGTTCAGGCATAGGATTATTGTTATTCCAAATAATTAAATTTCGGTTAATGTTTTTGGCACCCATGATGGTAAATCCTTCATTATTTTCACTTTTTTCACTTACCAATGTATAATGAATATCATATTTTTCTTTATATTCATCATTAATTACTTCTAGAGTTGTACTCGCTATTTCTTTGGCACGTTCTAAAGTGGTATTTGTAAATACCGCCCGAATATAAATAATTTTTCCTTGGGTATGAACGGAAACACCAGTCGTATTTTCATTTTCTTTTAATTTATTTATAATTTTTTCTTTATCTTCTTCTTTTAAAGCATAGTTTTCCATTCCATCTAGGCGATCTCCATAAACAGATTTGGTTGCCCCAAAGAACATATTAAAGCATACCACAGCCATAATTATAAAGCAAGTTAAAACAATGATAGCTAAAACTAGAAGAATTCGATTATTCATCCAAATTTCCTTAATTTTTTTCATTTTACACCCATCTTTTCTTTCGTACCACCATTATACCTTAAATTTTATGATTTTAAAAGAAGAAAAAGGAATAATATGAATTATTCCCAGTTTCTTTGCTATTTTTGATGATTCATTTCCGTTATTTTGACTTTATTTAGGCATCACGATTTTTTCTAAAACGCATTTTTGGATCTAATATTGCTTTTCTAAGGCGAATATCACTTGGAGTCACTTCCACATATTCATCATCTTCAATAAATTCTAGTGCTTCTTCTAAGGTAAATTTTCGGGCTTTGGTTAAATTGATTGCTTCATCTGAACCGCTTGCTCTAGTATTCGTTAAATTTTTATTTTTACAAGGATTTACATCTAAGTCATTATCACGATTATGTATACCAACAATCATTCCAATATATACTTCGGTTGCAGGTTCAATTATTAAAGTTCCACGGTCTTGTAAATTCCATAAAGAAAAACCTAAGGCTTTGCCATTTTCCATTGATACCATAACACCATTTTTTCTTCCGGCAATTGGTCCTACATAAGGTTTATAGCCTTCAAAACTTCGAACCATGATTCCTTCTCCTTTAGTATTGGTGATGAAAGCACTTCGATACCCAATCAAACCTCTAGTTGGAGCAGAAAATTCTAAATGTGCATAACCATCTTCATTTGTTGATACAATTTCCAAAGTTGCTTTTCTTTCTTGCAAATCATTTATAATTGTTCCTTGATATTCACTAGGACAATTAATTATTACATGTTCAAATGGTTCTTCTTTTTTCCCATCTATTTCTTCAAATAATACTTCTGGTTTAGAAACACAAAGTTCATAACCTTCTCTTCGCATATTTTCTAATAAAATAGATAAATGTAATTCTCCTCGACCACTTACTTTATACCCATCAGAACCCGGTAATTCTTCAACATGAAGTCCCACATTGGTTTGTAATTCCCGTTCTAATCTTTCTTTTATATGTCTCGTTGTTAAAAATTTGCCGCTTTGACCTACAAATGGCCCATCGTTTACCAAAAAGTTCATTGATAAAGTTGGTTTTTCAATTTTAATTGGTGGTAATCCTTCAGGATGATCTTTGTCACATACAGTATCACCTATCGAAATGTCAGCACATCCAGCGATGGTAACTATATCTCCATAATATGCAATATTTTTTTCTACTCTTTTTATTCCTTCGTTTACAAAAAGTTTAGAAATACGAAATGATTCTAGAGAACCATCATTTTTTACCAATGAAACTGTTTGCCCTACTTTTACTACACCTTTATTTACACGACCAACTCCAAGTCTTCCTAAAAAGTTATCATATTCTAGATTACTAATTTGAAGTTGTAAGTAATCATTTTCATTTCCTTTAAATGGTTCTACTTGTTTTAAGATAGTTTCTAATAAAGGTTCAATATTGGTCCCTTTGGTTTGTAAATCATATTGGGCAATCCCATCTCTTGCAATTCCATATATAATAGGAAAGTCTAATTGTTCATCAGTAGCATTTAATTCCATAAAAAGATTAAATGTCATATCAACTACTTCTTCAGGTCTAGCATTGGCTTTATCAATCTTATTAATAAATAAAATTGGTTTTAAATTTTGTTCCAAAGCTTTTTTTAATACAAATCTCGTTTGAGGCATTGGTCCTTCCGCAGAGTCCACGATTAAAACAACCGTATCTACCGTTTTTATTACTCGTTCTACTTCACTTGAAAAATCGGCATGTCCTGGGGTATCAACAATATTGATTTTATAATCTTTATAACGAATGGAGCAATTTTTAGAATAGATAGTAATTCCTCGTTCTCTTTCAATACTGTCACTGTCCATGACACAGTCAACAATTTCTTCATGGTCATTAAAAGCACCATTTTGTTCCAGTAAAGCATCCACTAGAGTACTTTTTCCGGCATCAACATGGGCAACGACCGCTATATTTATAATTTTATCCATATAAATCTCCCCTTACAAATCACTTTTACGATAATACAACAAAAATTTTGTTTTTTCAAGTATAATTTGTTTGATAAGAATGTTTTTCAATTCAATAAGGAACTAAATATCAGTAAAAATGATTGAATCGCCAAGATTTATTAAGGAAGTTTTTTATTTGCAATATGTAGCTAATTATTATATAATGATTTTAAGATACATTTGATGTTAGGTGTTTTCCCTAGTCCGTTTCAATAAAAATGGAAAGGGGATGGTCCTATGAAAGGAAAGTATGGATTATTTCATAGTCCTAATAATATTGTTGATATTATTATACAAAATACTTGCTGATTAATTGACCTAAATCAAAAAGAAACACCTTCACATCTTAGATTGGTGTTTCTAAACCCAAATTTTGGACTAAGAAACATCTAACGCTTGAAAATCAGATGTATCTATAACATCAACTATGTATTAGTCCTAGTACATAGTATGAAAGATTTCTCTTTCTTGTATACATTGTAGCAAAGAAATAGAAATTTTTCAAGTTTAAAATCACAATATACTTCTTTTTACTAAGGAAGTTTTTATTTGCAATATGTAGCTAATTATTATATAATGATTTTAAGATACATTTGATGTTAGGTGTTTTCCCTAGTCCGTTTCAATAAAAATGGAAAGGGGATGGTCCTATGAAAGGAAAGTATGGATTATTTAATAGTCCTAATAATATTATTTATATTATTATACAAAATACTTGCTGATTAATAAGACTTGAATCAAAAAAAGAAACACCTTCACATCTTAGATTGGTGTTTCTACCACAAAACTTTGGACTAGAAACATCTAACAAGCAAAAATCAGATGTATCTCATAAAATCACTATGTATTAGTCCTAGTACATAGTATGAAAGATTTCTCTTTCTTGTATACATTGTAACAAAGAAATAGAGATTTTTCAAGTTTAAAATCACAATATACTTCTTTTTACTAAGGAAGTTTTTTATTTGCAATATGTAGCTAATTATTATATAATGATTTTAAGATACATTTGATGTTAGGTGTTTT
>CANQEG010000027.1 GCA_947594705.1 uncultured Bacilli bacterium
CTTAAGCTACTTCTAGTTTACATCATTTTTCTATTCTTGTACAGTTTTATCACGCATGAAATGGAACAGAGCTTTTTTTTTCAAAAATATAAAAAAAGAGATATATTCTTTTTGAATATACCGCTTTTGTCAACAATCTGAAACAAAAGATTTTATATTTCTTTTGTTCTTTTTAAACTTAAAGTATTTTCTTTCATTTCTGGAGGTATACTAGGAATAATATCTTGAGCAAAATTTTCATTTAAAAATTTATACATTTCTGTTGTGCGAAAATTACCATCATATTCTAAAACACTACAGAAACGAATTCCAGATGCAAGTAAATATTTACTAATGATACGGTTTTCCTCTTCATCAATATACCATACAATAGGAGAAATTTTTACTCGTACAACATCTCCAGGATAATAAAACTTATGATTTGAAAGTATACAAGGCGTAGTATCACGATACTCGACACCATGATACTCAACACAAATATATTTTGTACCGTTACATATATATTCTTCATATTCTCTAGCAGAAAATGACATAGACGTTTCATCCCACAATCTTGAATCTGTTATATATTTTTTACCCGTTTTCATAGCATGATGCCCAGATGTAAAACGCCATGGTACAACAAATTGAGGATACTCCCCATAAGTGGTTTCTAAAACCCCATAAGTGTTTTGTTTAGCATTTTTCATTACCTCTTTTAAGTCATCAAAATATATAACTGGTCTTATTCCTCCTGACCTATCATCCACCTTGCGAAAACAACCAATTCCAGCATAATCCACAGCCTCTACTTTGTTTGATAAAACATTTTCAGTATGATTGATGGGATTGAATACAATTCCAGTAGCATCGTATGTAAACATATTGCTTGGTAAAGCATCATAAGTAGCATACCATCCAGTTCTTTCCATTAGGTCAAATTTGCCCCCTAAAAGAATTGCAAAATCTGTGATTTCACAACGAGTTCCAATTTTTTTTAAAACTTGATTATGACTTGGTCTTGGTCCAAGTATAAAGACTTCTTTATTTTTAAAATCCATAATAAATCACTCCAGCGCTTATATTAACACATAAATTTTCATATTTCAAACCTTTTCATAATTAATTCCTAAAGATATTATCACTTACTGAATTTTTATATACCCATTCTTTTGTATCTTATAGTTTTTTTGAAACATAAAATGAACAGTTATATATTGATATATAGAAGAAACCACTTGTCCTAAAGCAGTAAAAAAGGTGTATTTAAGAAGGAACAAAGCACTCTTAAAACATTTGAGATAATTTTATTTGATGTCGCTTTTACTGGAGAATATTCTATTTGTAAATAACAATTTTTTATTTTATATAATGGAGATAAAAGAAAGCAAAAAATATCAAGTCCCAAATAAACGAAAAAGATAGATAATGAAACCTTATAAAAAGGATTTAATAAAACAAAAGACAGCAAAATAATAGCAAATAAAATTCCTAATAATTTATAAGCATTTTTTAAATGTTCCTTATAATTAAACTTATTTTTACTAATATCAATTTTAGCTACAGTTCTAATAGATCCAAAAGCATCCCACTCACTATCAGTAAGTAATGCAGCAAAATTTAAAGCTAAAACATAAGAACTTCCGTATTCTATCGAATGACTTAAACCAAAAAGATAAATAAGAAAAAGCATAATATTTTCAAAAATATCCATGGAATCGTATCTGATATATTTAAAGAGTTGAAACTTCATTTTAAATTTATGATATTGTTTTACAGTTACATAAAGAGTATACACAAAAATTGAAATAAGTGTAATCACAATCATAAGCCATTTATCCTTAAATAAAATAGATGATGAAATAAGAATAATAAAATTTAAAGCATTAAAAGTAATACAATATCGATTGGCAAGTTTTTCTTTTCTCTCATAATATAATTTTTCAAGCACATAAGAAAATACAACAGACACATATAATTGAATAATAGAATATAAACCAAACTCTCTATAAATAGAAACATCCAAATTCATAAATTGAATATAAGAATCAATATGGATAGCCAAAAATAAAAAAACAAAAAAGCTAATAATAATGCCCCATGTCATACCACTTAAAACAGCATTTTCATCTTTTTCTTTTTCTTGGCAAATATTAGGTCCGACTCCAAAAATAGAATGAAATACAGAAGAAATAAATTGAATAGGATATGTTAATGTAAAAACATTTGCTAAATTCTTATCTAACAAAATTCCAAGTAAAAACCATTGTAATACTGGAATAAAAGAAAAAATAGCATTATTAAAACTAATTCTATTTAATACTCTTGTTTTATACATTTACACCTAGAAAAAATTTTCATTTTTTATAGATATTCAATGTACATCACCTATCTATTATTTTAACACATAAAAAAGCTATATTTAAGATTTTTATAGATTCATTATGTTTCATTGCAAAAATCGCAACATCACTTGCAAAATAATCAAGCAAATATTTTAAAGTTTTGTGTTAGAATAGTACCTAATTTAACGAGGTGAGAGTATGTCTGTTATTGAAATGCACTCTAGTTGGTTAGCTATTAATTCAGTTGTAGGATGCCCAAATGGATGTAAATATTGTTTATTACAAGCAAATGATAATAATATTTGTTTACCTAAAGAACTTGTTTCACCAAAAGAAGCAGTAAAAGAATTATTAAATTCAAAATATTATGATGAATCAATACCAGTTTGTTTATTACCAAATACGGATGCTTTTGTAAATAAAAAGAATATAAAATATTTATCCGAATTATTAGATGAGATTATGATAAATCATTTGCCAAATATCATAGTCATTATTACTAAGTGTAAAATTACGAATGATATTATTGAAAAAGTTGTTGATATGCAAAAAAAGGGATATAAAATAGTTTTTTATATCAGTTATTCTGGATTGGGAAAAGAAATAGAACCAAACATTCAGGAAAAAATATTGAAAAATAATTTTAAAATTTTACACAAAAACGGTATTAAGGTGATTCACTACTTTAGACCATTTATGCCTCAAAATTCTGATCCTAAAAAAATCAGAAAAATTTTAAATTTTGTTCATCATTATACAAATATTTCTGTTATAACCGGTTTGTCTTTAATAGAAACTTTTTATGAAAAAATTCATTGTTGGAATGAAATCAAAGAGAATAAAGAGTTAGCTTTAAAAGCAAGTTCTATTTATCCAAATAAAGCTTGGGAGTTTTTTTATAAAAATTATTCCCATCCTCAATTAATTTTTCAAACTAATACATGTGCATTAAATTATTTGTTTCAAAAAAGTAGTCCTTATTATAATACTTTTGAATGTAAACAATATAATCATTGTACAAAAAATCAAAAAGAAATATGTCATCAACTTCATCTTAAAATAAATGAAAAGTCAATCATAAAAAAATGTGAGCAATTATTAAAACGATTAGAAATATATGATGATTCAGTAGAATTTATTTTTCATGATAGAAGTAGTTTAAAATTAAAAAATATAAATGCAAAAATTGGTGATTTGTCCTTTTTATCTTGGATGTTAGGAATAAAGGTTTATGTGGATAGAAAAACGTATGCGAAAGAAACTTATAATTCAAGTTTAAATGGCGCAAGACCACTCATATTGAAAGGAGGAAAATCTAAATGAATGATATAATGAAATTTTTAAAAGTACATTATAAAAATGCTTTAAAATTAGTAAGTGATTTTGATATTACCAAAAATCATAAATGGGATTCTAAAGATTATTTAAATGAATTATATGTACAAATAGGACATGTTTTTAATGTGCTATATGCAGATGAAAAAGTTAATGAAACAAAAAGAAATATTAACAATTTAGGTGATGAGTTATCAGATGTTTTACTACAACTTATAAATTTATCAAAAAATCTACAAATCAATATGTTTGAAATTGAAGAACTAAAAGACTTTAATTATAGTGATCTAAATGGTGTGATGATTTTATTAGGACAACTTACAGAAGCACTCATGGAAAATAATGAATGTCGTTTTAAAAAAGCCCGAGTTGGTTTTTATACAAGCTATGATTTTATTAAAGATCGTTTGTTTAAATTATTTATTGTAGTATTTGAAATATCTAAAAAATATAAATTTGATATGATTAAAGAATTTGATGCAATGTTAAAAGATGCAAATAAATTTTTAAAAAAATTTCAATCTTGTGCAGGAACTCAAAAAGAATATATTGATATATATGATCATAATGAAAAATTATTAGGATATTGTAAAAAAGAAAAAGCCCATGAATTAGGATATTGGCATAAAGTTTTTGGCTGTATTATTTATAATAATAAAAAAAATATTGTGATTCTCCAAATCAAAAACCCTCATCATAATAATATCAATAAAAAACCACTTTTAGAGATTACAGTAGGTGGGAATTTAATATCTGGAGAAACTTTAGAATGTGGTATTAGAGAAATAAAAGAAGAAACTGGGTTAGATATTCAATATGATGAATTGTTTTTCTTAGAAAAAAGAAAATGTAATATTAACTTAAGAAAAAATTATAAAATTAAAGAATTTCAATATTATTATGCAGTAAATAAAAATATTGATATAAAATCATTCAAAAACTTTGATAAGAACGAAGTATTAGGTTTTTTAGAAGTGAAAATTAATGCTTTAATCGATTTAATAGATAAGAAAAAAGATTTTATTTCTGCAACGAATAATGATGGTGAAAAAGTGAAAATATCTATCAAAAGCCTTGATAGTGCTTATATAAAAAATGACCTTTTCAAATCTTTATTATTGAAAATAAATCATACATCTACATTAAAGATAAATATAGCTAAAATAAATCAATTTCTGAAAAAGCAAGTTTGAAGATTTCCAGAAAAATTTGAATTTGATAATGGCAAGGTTTGTAAAATTAAAGAATAAAAAAGGAATAAAATTTGCTAACTTTAATGAACATATTTTGAATTAATTCGTTAAGGATATGAATTAGAATTAGACTTTAGTTAGTTTATAAATAAGAAGAATTATATACACTATTATATTTTGATAATATTTTTAAAAGACATGATATTTATATGATATACTAATAGTTAAGTTGGTGTGAAATATGATTAGGTTTACTTCCAAATATTGGAATAAACGCAAAAGTTATAGAAAAAAGCAAAAAAATATTTTTTTCTATAGGAGAAACAGGGGCTTTAGTTATAATGGATTCTTGGATCAAGTGGTTAATAGCTAAACCTAAAAGTAATTTTATATATTGGATAGGTGCCTATCTACTAAAAATAAAATATTTTCCAAAAATAATACATAAGATAATTATTTCTTATAATAAAAAAAGCAAAAATAAAATAGAATAGTCTTATAAGAAATTAAAACAAATATTAGATAATAGTGTATATTTATTACTTGATTTAAAAGATAATATTGATTTTAGTTTTGATGATTTAGATGAAGTTAAAGCATATTCTAACTATCCAAAAAGTTATATAAAAAGTTTTTATGCTTATGATAGTGATGTGAAAGATAATAAAATGGAGTATTGGAATATGCACACATTTTCAAATAAGATAATTGAGCCTAATAAAATATCTTTACTTAATTATAATAAAGATTATAGTGCAAGTAGTATTTTAAAATATTTAATTGAAAAAAATATTTTTTTGTGAAAGAACAATGTGAAAATTTATACAAATATTATACTTTTATTGATAATAATTAGATCTAATTTCAAAATACACAATCGTATAAACTGTAAAGGATTTAAAAAGAAAAAGAATGCTAATGATATTTGAACATCATTAAAAATTTTGATAAATTAAATGAGTTTATATATAAAGAAAAGGAAAAATGAATGAAACATTTCAATTTTTAAAAGTTACAAAATATTGCTTATGGTTCCTCCTTTTTTTACAAAGATGATGCTGATATTACAGGATTGTTTGCAAGTTGTCTAGTCAATCATCCATATCATGAATCTCGGAATGATATTACATGGAATTAAAACCGGTATTTTCTGTAAATTTTTATGAAAAACAATTGACAAAACCTATTGCTTTCCCTTAAAATAAAAGAGTAATTTTCTTAAGCAAGAAACGAGTAAAATTGACGTTTTGAATTAAGAGAGGGCTAAATGCTGAAAATGCCTTTCAAACACAATTTGAAAAACACTTCTTGGAGTTCTTAAGAAACGGTTTATACCGATATAATAAAGAGAGTACCTAGGTAAAGTAAGGTGGCACCGCGGATTCATAATCCGTCCTTACGTTACTTAGGTTTTTCTATGGAGGAAAAATGAAAATTGAAACAAAAAATGCCCAAATCGAAAAATTTCTTTTTCAATTAAAATTAGTGGTTTCTAGATATTTAAGCCCAAGCGATGCTGATATATTTACCCCTTTAGAATTAAAAAAAATTCTTGTAGCTTCATTTCAAGAATTAGGATATTCCAAATTACAAATTACCGATTATTTTTTAAAACAAGTTCTAAATGGTGAACAAGATGATAAAATTATCCGAAGAAAAAAAGAAAAACGGGTGGAATTGAATAAAAAGAAAATATTACTCAAGTCTTATGAAAAATATCTAAATAGGAACAAAGGAATCGAAAGTTTTCGCAAAGCATTTGATGAATATTATGATTCGGCAATTGATATTTATAATATTGATAATGAGGAAGCTTTAAGAATTGTCAAAAGATTAAAAGAAAGGAAAAATAGAAGAAAATGCAAGAGTTAGAAAAAGATATAGTATTACTGAAAAAAATGATTCAAGAATTTTTCTTTGATAAAGTAGATTATAGTGAAGAAATGCGTAAATTTAATCAAAAAAATACCATTTTTTTGCTAAAAAGTTTGGGCTATGAAACTGTGGATACCAATCTATTACAAAATATTGTTTTAGGAAAAGAAGATGCCCATTTAAGAAGTTTATTTTCTTCTAAAAAAGAAAAGCCTTCGAAATATGAAACCTATTTAAAAGGTAATATTAGTGATGTAGATTTACACTATTTAATTTCAAGATATTTATATAATAGAAATAATCCTCTTTTTCCCAAAGAAGATTTAGAAGAATTAAAAGAATTGTTAAATGTTTTATTTGAAAGAAAAGGTAGAAAAAAAGAAGATATTACTGATGACTTTTTAAAAAAATATTTAAATCACAATTATAATCAAGGATTAAAATTATGAAAGGATGAGATATATGTATTTAGATGAATTATGGAAAGAAAAAGAAAGTTTATTAGATAAGGAAGTTAGTGTTCATGGTTGGATTAGAAACCATAGACCTCAAAAAGAATTTGGATTTATTGATTTTTCCGATGGAACAAGTGTAAAACATTTACAAATTGTATATGATAAAACATTAGATAATTTTGCCGAAGTTTCTTCTTATCATCATGGTTCTAGTATTATGGTAACTGGAACT
Source organism: uncultured Bacilli bacterium (assembly GCA_947594705.1). Classification (GTDB taxonomy): domain Bacteria; phylum Bacillota_I; class Bacilli_A; order RF39; family UBA660; genus Ventrenecus. Next base: position 7,415 of record CANQEG010000027.1, read on the forward strand.
TTAAAAAAGAGTGAAGGAAAAAGCCAAGATGTGGAATTAAAAGCAAGTAAAATTCTTTTATTAGGAGATGCACCTTTAGATTACCCATTACAACCTAAAAAACACAGTTTAGAATTTTTACGTTCAATTGGGTATTTAAGACCAAGAGCAAATTTATTTCAAGCTGTCTTTCGGGTTCGTAGTCGAGCAGCAATTGCTATTCATGAATATTTTTCTTCCAATGGTTATGTATATTTTCATGCTCCTTTAATTACCGCGAGTGACTGTGAAGGTGCTGGTGAAATGTTTCAAGTGACAACTTTACCAATCGAAAAATTAAAAGGGGAAGTAGATTATAAAAAAGATTTTTTCGGCAAAAAAGCATCTTTAACTGTTTCAGGACAATTACAAGCGGAAACATTCGCGACCGCTTTTTCTAAAGTGTATACGTTTGGACCAACATTTAGAGCGGAAAACTCTAATACCAAAACCCATGCTTCTGAATTTTGGATGATTGAACCAGAAATCGCCTTCTGTGATTTAGAAGGTGATATGGACATTATGGAAAGTATGCTAAAATATGTTGTCGCGGATGTTTTAGAGCATTGTAAAGAAGAAATGTCTTTCTTAGATAAATATCAAGAACCTGGTTTAATCGAAAAACTAGAAAAATTAGTCCAAAGTAAATTTACTAGAATTACCCATGAAGAAGTAATTACGATTTTAAAAAAAGCCGATGTGAAATGGGAATTTGAACCAAAATATGGGGAAGACATTCAAAAAGAACATGAAAAATATATTACGGAATATTTCCATGGACCTGTATTTATTACCAATTGGCCTAAAGATATTAAAGCCTTTTATATGAAACAAAATGAGGATGGCAAAACTGTCGCGGCAGTAGACCTTGAAGTTCCTGGAGCAGGCGAGTTAATGGGGGGAAGTCAAAGAGAAGAAGATTATGATAAACTTCTAAAAAGAATGAACGAACTAAAAATGGATACAAAAGAAATGGAATGGTATTTAAATTTAAGAAAATATGGAACTGTCGTACATTCTGGTTTTGGAATGGGCTTCGAAAGACTATTGATTTATATTACAGGTGTTGAAAATATAAGAGATGTCATTCCTTATCCTAGAACACCTGGATCATGTGATTTTTAAAAAGAAAGGAAATGAAAAATGGAAAATTGTTATCATACTACTTTTTGTGAAAATTTAGATGCTTCTTGGATTGGTAAAGAAATCATTATGAGTGGTTGGGTAGAATCGATAAGAGACCATGGTGGCGTTTTGTTTTTAGATTTACGAGATACCACAGAAGTTTTACAAGTCGTAAGTAATGATGATACTTTATTTAAAGGACTTGCAAAAGAAAGTGTGGTAAAAGTCCATGGTATGATTCGAAAAAGAGGAGAAGACACTTATAACGAAAAATTAAAAACGGGTGAAATTGAACTTTTAGCGTCCTCATTAGAAGTACTTTCTTCATCTTTACATGAACTTCCTTTTGAAATCAGAAGTAGCAGAGAAGCAGGAGAAGATGTAAGACTAAAATATCGTTATTTAGATATGCGGAATAAAAAAGTAAAAGATATTTTTCTTCTTCGTCATGAAGTCTTACATTTTTTACGAAATAAAATGTATGATTTAGGTTTCACAGAAATTCAAACTCCTATTCTTACAGCCTCTAGTCCGGAAGGAGCAAGAGATTTTGTTGTTCCTTCTAGAAATTTTAAAGGAAAATTTTATGCTCTTCCGCAAGCACCACAAATATATAAAGAACTTTTGATGGTCGGAGGTATTTCTAAATACTTTCAAATTGCCCCTTGTTTTCGGGATGAAGATGCTAGAAAAGATCGCACCTTAGAGTTTTATCAACTTGATTTTGAAATGAGTTTTGTGGAAGAAGAAGATGTTTTAAAAGTTGGCGAAGAAATATTTACCGATGTATTTCAAAAGTTTTCTTCTAAGGAGTTTTTATCGATTCCTTTTCCAAGACTTACCTATCAAGAGGCCATGAAAAAATATGGAACCGATAAACCAGATTTACGAAACCCTCTTATTATTGAAGATTTTAGTGAAATTTTAAAAAATACTACGTTTAAACCATTTCAAAATAGTTATATTAAAGGAATTATTGTAAAAGATATTGGTGATTATCCAAATAGTTGGTTTAATGAAATTGTTCTTTTTGCCAATCGAATTGGTATGCCAGGAATTGGCTATTTAACATACCAAAGTGATGGTACTTTAAAAGGACCGATTGATAAATTTTTAAGTGCCGAAGAACGAAAAAGTTTGATGCAAAAAATGAAAGAAAATTCGGTTTTATTCTTTATTGCCAATCAAAGTGAAAATGTTGCCTTGAAGTTCGCGGGTCAAGTAAGATGCGAACTCGGAAGAAAATGCAATTTGATTGATCCAAATGTTTTAGCATTTTGTATTGTGAAAGATTTTCCAATGTTTTCTTATGATGAAGAAAAACGCAAATTAGAATTTTGTCATAACCCATTTAGTTTGCCTCATCATGGTGCGAAAGATTATGAAACGGAGGATCCTTTAAGTATTTTAGCATATCAATATGATTTTGTTTGTAATGGTTTTGAAATGGCGAGTGGGGCAATTCGAAACCATGATATAGATTCTTTGATAAAAGGATTTGAAATGGTGGGGTATCAAAAAGAGGAAGTAAAAGAAAAATTTTCTTCCATTTTGACAGCATTTTCTTATGGAGCTCCACCTCATGGTGGGATGGCTCCTGGCTTAGATCGTATTTTAATGCTCCTTTTAGATGAACCAAATTTAAGAGAAGTCCAAGCATTCCCAACAAGTGCCTCTGGAATGGATTATTTAATGGGTTCGCCAAGTACCCTTACAAATTTACAATTAAAAGAACTTGGCATTGTTGTAGAGGGTGAAGAAGAATGAAATTTACCAAAGAAATGGTTTTAGATTATGCGGATAAACTATTAATTGGATTAAATGAGGAAGAAGTAAATCTGGTGTTAGAAGAATTTCAAATCATTGATGAAACAATTTCTTCCGTTTGTGATATTCCTGATCTTTCAAAAGTAGAACCAATGACTCATGCTTTAGATGATTTTACATTTGTTTTAAGAAGTGATGAATTAGAAGATGGAAAAGATGGGTATCCTACTGAGGTATTATTAAGAAATGCCGAAAAAGTGGAAAATGATGAAATTGTTGTACCAAAGGTGGTGGGATAATGGAAGAAGGAATTGTTTCTTTACATGAAAAGTTAGTAAATAAAGAAATTACATCCGAAGAACTAGTCAAAAAGTCTCTTGAAAAAGCGAAAGAAGCTCAAGAAAAATATAATGCTTTTGTAACGATTTTACCTGATGCCAAAGGAGTTAATAAAATCACTTCCTTATTATCAGGTATTCCTTATGGCGTGAAAGATAATTATTCGACAAAAGATGTTTTATCGACTGGTTCTTCTAATACCTTAAAAAATTATGTTCCTTTTTTCAATGCTACGGCTGTGGAAAATTTACAAAAAGCTGGGGCTGTGATTATCGGAAAAACTGTCTTAGATGAATTTGGTATGGGAGGAACTGGAACAACGGGACACACTGGAGTAGTCAAAAACCCTTGGGATGAAACAAGAATGTGTGCTGGTTCTTCTTCTGGTAGTGCAGCTTCTGTTGCATGTGGCGTTTATCCTTATGCTCTTGGAAGTGATACCGGGGATTCCATCAGAAAACCTGCTGCTTACTGTGGAATTGTCGGATACAAACCCACTTATGGAATGATTAGTCGTTATGGACTGTTTCCTTTTGCTTCTAGTCTTGATACTTGTGGTGTTTTAACAAGAAGTGTGGAAGATGCCGCAATTGTGGTCGATGCGATGAAAGGCCTTGATGAAAATGATATGACAAGTTGGGATTCATCTGATATACATCTTTATGATTCTTTAAAAAAACAAACCAAAGCCAAAAAGATTTGTATCATTCCCGAAATTTGTGATATTAAAAGATATCCTCATGCATCTTCAGAGTTAAAAGAACATTTAGAAAATTTTCAAAAAACACTGGAGATTTGTAAAAGTCTTGGGTTTACGGTAGAGGAAGTTTCCATTGATGAAAATCTTTTAAATGCTTTAGCTTCCGTGTATATCATTATTAGTTGTGCGGAAGCAACGAGTAATTTATCGAATTTAACGGGAATTATCTTTGGCCCACGTGGAAATGGTACGAGTACCCTAGACTTTATAAAGGATCATCGTACCAAAGGTTTTTCGCCTTTAATTAAAAGACGTTTTGTAATAGGTTCTTATGTTCTTCAAAAAGAAAATCAAGAACGATACTTTAGAAATGCCCAAAGAGTAAGAAGATTAATTGTAGACAAAATGAAAGAAATTTTTAAAGAATATGATGCCGTGATTTTACCAGTGGGAACAGGACCTGCGAAAAAACTCAAAGGACCATATGACATATTAGATCGAAATACGACTATTTTAGAGGAACATTTACAAATTGGTAATTTTGGTGGTTTTCCAAGTATTACGATTCCCAATGGATTTATTGATGGTCTTCCCGTAGGGGTAAATATTACCGGAAATTGCTATGAAGATGAAAAAGTCTTACAAATTGCCAGTTTACTAGAAAGTAAAATGCCTTACAAAGGACAAATAGCAGGGAGGAAAGAAAAATGAAATACATTCCTAAAATTGGTTTAGAAATGCATTGTGAAATTTCCAAAACCAAAACCAAACTGTTTTCTCGGGCAAGAAACACGTATTCTATGAGTCCAAATACTTGTGTGTATCCTGTAGATATGGCATTTCCTGGAACCCTTCCGGTATTAAATAAAGAATGTGTTCGTCTTTCTTTAATGGCAAGTATGATTTTACATTGTCAAATTCCTGAATATTTTCTCTTTGAAAGAAAAAATTATTACTATCCGGATTTACCAAAGGGATACCAAATTACGCAGGAAACCAAACCAATTCCGGTTGGCATTTATGGGTATTTAGATTATGAATGTGAAGGACAAATCAAAAGAATTCGCATTAATAATATTCATTTAGAAGAAGATGCGGCAAGCCTCGATCATTATTATAATACGAGTACCATTAATTATAACCGAGCAGGAATTCCCTTACTAGAACTTGTGACTGAACCAGATTTTCATTCAGCTAATGAAGCAGTTTCTTTTTTAGAAACCATGCGAAGCATTTATCAATATTCCGGGATTAGTGAAGGCGACACCAAAAAGGGCCAGATTCGCTGCGATGTCAATGTTTCGATTATGGATGAAAATTTAGAGGAAAGTGATCCATCTAACTGGGGAACGAAAATAGAAATTAAAAATGTCAATTCTTTTGGTGGGGTAAGAGATGCGATTAATTATGAAATTAAAAGACAAATTCATTTAAAAGAAACCAATGAATATGATGCTATGCCTCAGCAAACAAGACGTTGGGATGAAGAAGAAGCCAAAACCAAATACATGCGTAGTAAAGTAGATGCAGTAGATTATAAATATTTTGTGGAACCCAATATTCCTAAACTTAAAATAGATCCAAAATGGTTAGAAGAAATCAAAGAAAGTATTCCAAAGCTTCCTTTAGAAAGAAAACAAAAATATATCGAAGAATATGGTTTAAGTTCTTATGATGCTGAAGTGTTAATAAAAGACAAAGATATTTCTGATTATTTTGAAGAATGTATAGCATTAAAAATAGATGCCAAAGATGCCGCAAACTGGGTAACGGTTACTATTTTAGGAGAATTAAATAAAAATGATGAAAAAATTACTGATTTTTATCTTACACCTTCCATGTTAAAAGAAATCATTGATGCCAAAAACAAAAATAGTATTTCTTCTAAGCAAGCGAAAGAAATATTTCAAAAAGTCATTACTGAAAAAAAAGAACCCAAACAGTTTATGCAAAAAGAAAATACTCAAATCAGTGATGAAAAAGAATTAACAGAAATTATTTCGAAAATTGTCTCGCAAAATGAATCCCAAAAAAATGCTTATTTAAATGGCAAAACAAATCTTTTTGATTATTTTGTCGGACAAGTCATGAAAGAAACCAAAGGAAAAGCAAACCCAGTGATGACCAAAGAAATATTACTGAAGGAACTTCAAAAATGAAAGAAAAAGAATTATTAGGCGAGTTACATTCAGTAATGCGTGCTTATGAGATATATAAAAGAAGAAAAAATCCAAACAATTTAGAAAATTTTAAACATGTAAGTCTTCTTTTTAAAGAACATTGTAATACCTATTATCACGAGGAGAAAAAAGCAAGTGAATGGGTAAAAATTATTTATGAGAAGTGGAGGAATGAAAATGAAATTCACCAAGGAATTAGTCGATAAATTTGCGAACGATTTATTATTTTCATTAAGTGAAGAAGAAAATAAATTAGTTTTAGATGAATTTGAAATTATTGAAGAAAATATGGAAAAAATTAGTCATCTTGCGGGTATTCAAGAAGAAAGTGCCATGACTCATCCTATGGAAATGGAAGAAATCACGTTACGAGGGGACGAAATCAAAGAAGAATTGAGCACAGAAGAAGTTTTAATGAATGCCGAAGTCAAAACCAAAGAAGAAATTATTGTACCAAAGGTGGTGGAGTAAATGAGTATCATAAAAGATTTACAAACCAAAAATAAAGAAGAATTGTTAAAAGAAACTTTAGAAAAAGTAAAAACGCATCAAGCGAAATGTAATTCGTTTGTTACAATCTTAGAGGATGCCAAAGTAACGGAAAAAAAGGAAAGTTTACTTGCAAATATTCCTTATGCGTTAAAAGACAATTTTTCTACAAAAGGAATTTTAACAACAGCATCTAGTAATACCTTAAAAAATTATATTCCTCCTTATTCAGCTACAGTATATGAACGCCTTTGTGCAGCTGGCGCAATTTGTATTGGAAAAACAGTTATGGATGAATTTGGAATGGGTGGAACAGGAACAACAGGTCATACAGGGATTGTCAAAAATCCGCACAATTTAGAATGTAT
>CANQEG010000028.1 GCA_947594705.1 uncultured Bacilli bacterium
ATGGTTCTTTTACTAGAACTCTCACTGAAGAACAAGACAGAGAACTTCTTTTCAATACTAGAGTAGCTCTTGCCAAAGAAGAAGAAATGAAAAAGATAGTGAAATCCATGTTAAAAGAGAACTTACCTATTGAAACTATTATAAAAGTCACAGGGTTATCTAAAGAAGACTTAGAAAAATTACAGAAATGAAATACTTTCTGTTTTTTTATGATAAATATAATCTAGGTGGATGACTATCAATTTCTTTCATTTCTCTTACATGTTTTACTTGAGAATCAATTTCTCTTTCAAATTCTTCCTTTAAATTTTCTACTTTTCCATCATACCAATCTACCAATCTTAAAATTTCAAAAATTGTAGATAATATAAACGAAATATTTCCATTTCCTTTGGCAATTAAATCTTCATAAATATCGGTATTTAATAAATTTTCTTCCATATATTCTCGATATTTTTTTACATTGCTTAACTCAATTCTTTTTCTTGTCAATAAATTTAAAACATCTCTATCTTTTCCATATTCACTAGAAATAAAAGAATACCCTTTTTTCTCTAATGTACTCCTTTTAGATGTTTCTTCTAAAGATTCATCATCCGTTGTAATTACTACTTTATCAAACATTGGAAAATAAGTACTTAAAAGTTTTTGAATTGCTTCACTTCTTCCATGAGTCCAATCAAAACGATCTATTGCAAGTGTTATGGTATCTATTTTTAATTTTTCTTTCATTCTTTTTACTATCTTTGATGATACTTCCATGGAAGATACCATTTTTTCTAACTTTTTATCATCATAAAGTTGATTATTGATATAATGAATAGTCGTTTTTGACATATCTTGTAAAAACGCATCTGTATCCTTAAAATACATCTCATAAGTATAAGGATAATATTTTTTTACATAAAATAATAAATCTCTTGCCAAAATTAGTTCATAATAATGTTTCACAAAAGAATCATAATCGTTCATGAAATTTGAAGAAAAAGGTACACAAGAATCAAATCGCATTAAGATAGTTTGATGCTCTGTTCCTAATCCCCTATCTTCCATTGAAGATAAAATAACACTTTTTCCAGAACCTCTTCCACCATTTAAAATAATTTTTGAAGAAGAACTTTCATTTATTTTTTTTCTTAATTCATCTACTGGTTCTCTAATAAACCCTTCTGTTTGAATGACATTTTTTAAATTCATTTTCCAAACCTCCCTCAATCTATATTCATTATAGCAATTTAAAGCAAAAGATTCAAATAATTTAAAAAAATTTTATATTTTCTTCTAAACTTTTTTCTAACGCCAAGTTAACTAAATTTAAATCAATTATATCAATTTGTTCTAACAACTCATTTAATAGTCTTTCACAAGAAATCATTTTCATCACCAAAAAAATTATATCTTATTTAAAACTTTTTTCTATAATTTCGACAAAATAAGTCAAATATTATGCTTTATTAGAGAAATGTAAATTCCTTTCTTTCACGATTCTTTTTCCTTTTAAAAATGAACCAAATATAGTATAATGTAATAGGAGTGGTAGTATGAAATACCCAAACAACATTATGAAAAGCAACAAAAAAGCCATAAATTATAGCAATCGTGGAATGGATTTAGAAGAATTAATTAACGAAACGAATGAATACTACTTAGAAAAAGATAAAGCATTGATTTTTAAAAAGCCAACTCCTATTGGAATTAGTGAAGCCGTATATACTCCAAGAGGAAGAATTATCAAAAATGGTTATTTTAAATCTCCTTCTACTTTGGATTACAATGGTATCTATCGTGGAAAATACATTGAATTTGAAGCCAAAGAAACGCAAAGTAAAACATCTTTTCCTATTGCTAACTTTCATGAACATCAATTAAAATATATGAAAAGAGTATTAAATCATGGAGGAATTTGTTTTGTGCTTTTAAAAATGAATCATCAAGTATTCTTAATAAAAGGAGAAGATATTATTTCTTTCTTAGAAGAAGAAACAAGAAAAAGTATTCCCTACTCCTATATTGTAGAACATGGAAAAACAATTGAAGAAAAATGGAATCCATCACTTGATTATTTAAAAATCGTAGATGAAATATATTTGAAAGGAGAAAATATATGACCGCGACAAAAAAGAAAACAAAATTAAAATTAAAAAGTGTAAAAGAAATAAAAAAGAGCTTAAAACCAGAAAAGAAGAAAAAAACTAAGAAAAAAGGAAAGAAAAAAATTGGTAGTTTTATTCTGATGGCCTTTATTACAATGGGAATTGTTACTGCTTCCATTGCGATTGCTTTCGGTTTATATATCATGTTTACAGCTCCAGAATTTACGCAGGAGAAATTATATTTAAAAGAATCTTCTATTGTATATTGGAAAGATGGAACAGAAATTGCTAAATTAGGAACGGAAAATCGTGTTTTAAAAAATTATGAAGATTTACCTCAAGTTCTTGTCGATGCTTTGGTGGCAACGGAAGATTCCCGTTTCTTTCAACACAGTGGATTTGATGCGGCTAGATTTTTAAAAGCTAGTATTGGTCAAGCTTTAGGACACTCCGGAGCTGGTGGTGGTTCGACCATTACAATGCAGCTTTCAAAAAATAATTTTTCTAGTACGGTATCTACTGGAATTGAAGGAATTATTCGTAAATTTACTGATATTTATATGGCTATCTTTAAAATTGAAAAAAATTATACAAAAGAACAAATCATTGAAATGTATTTTAATACAGGTTGGTTCGCTAGTGGTGGAACAAACTTTACATCCATCGATGGTGTAGAACAAGCAAGTCAATATTTCTTTGGCAAAACAGTTTCTGATTTATCATTGCCTGAAGCGGCATTAATTGTTGGTATGTATAATGCTCCTGATATGTATAATCCTTATAATTATCCGGAAGATTCTAATGACCGAAAAAATACGGTATTAAGTTTAATGTATCGACATGGTTATATTACAGAACAAGAAATGTTAGATGCACAAAGTATTCATGCTTCGACATTAATTAAAGAACAAAATGTCAATGTTGCTTCTTCGTCATATCAAGAACTACTTGATTATGTTTGGGAAGAAATTAAAGACAAAGAAGGAATTGATATCAAACGTGGTGGTTATAAAGTATACACTACTTTTGATAAAAATATTCAAGATGTTATTCATGCAGTTCAAAATGGAGAGGCTTATCAATTTAAAGATGATAAATTACAAGTCGCTGTGGCTGTAACATCTTCGAAAGATGGTTCTATCGTTGCTTTAGGACCAGGAAGAAATTATGTTGCTTTAGGTGAAAATAGAGCTACTGATACATCCTTTAGAACACAACCAGGTTCGACAATTAAACCACTGATAGATTATGGTCCTTTAATTGAATACAATAATGCTACTACAGGGCAAATGTTTATTGATACAAGATATGGTTATAACAATGGAACATATATTAATAACTGGGATAATTCCTATAAAGGTGCAATGATTTTAAAAGATGCCTTATCTCAATCCCGAAACGTAACAGCTTTACAAGCCCTTCATCAAGTCGATCCCGAAAATATTAAACAGTTTTTAGCAAATTTAAGTATTACGGAAGAAAACTATGGAAAATTATTAGATGATGGAACTCATGATGATAAAATTTACGAATCATTTTCGGTAGGAGGATTTACTTATGGTCTTACTCCACTAGAAAGTTCAGCGGCTTATGGAGCATTCTCTCGAGGCGGGTATTTTATTGAACCTTATTCTTATACCAAAATCGAAAATATGGAAAGTGAAGAAACCATCGAATATAAATACGAAATGAAACGGGCGATGAGTGAAGAAACAGCGTATATGATTACAGATGTCCTTTTACAAGCGACTCGTGAAGGTGTTGGAGGTTCTATTAAATCAAATTTAAGAAGTTCTATTGCTTCTAAATCAGGTACTTCCAATGTAGATAGTGATTATGCAAGTCAAAAAGGTATTAGCGTTTATGCTACTCCTGACCATTGGGTAAATACTTATAATTCCGATTACATTATTTCGATGTGGCTTGGTTATGACCGAAAAGACCTTGATAAAGACCATTATTTAACGACTCCAACCGGTTCAGGGCCTCGAGGACAAATCAGTGCTTACCTTGCTAATAATATTTTAACTTCGGGAAATGGCTTTACAAAACCTGATTCTGTAACAAGTGTTACGATTGAAAGAAATACTCTTCCAACCAAACGTGCGAGTGAATATACCCCTAGTAATATGAAATACTCAGCTTTATTTAAGGCTGGAACAGAACCAGGAGAAACTTCTACAAGATTTGCCAAACTAAGTAATGCTTCCAATGGAGATGCTAGTGTAAATGATAATGTCATTCGCCTTTCTTGGAATGAGGCCCCTACTCCAAGTGCTTTAGACACCAATAGTATTAGAAATGAATTTGCAAACTACTTTAAAGGATTTAAATCCCGTTATAGTTGGAGTTATAATTTATTTGAAACAGAATATATGAGAATTTATGAAAATTATAATAATTCTTCGATTGGAAGATTTGGTTATCAAGTATATTTAAAAGATTCTAATGGCAATTTAACTAGTCTCGGATGGACGGAAGATACCAATTATACCTACACTGCTTCATCAGGAGGAAATTACGAATTTGTTATTAAAAGCTCTTATAGTATTTTTAAAACGAATCAATCTGATGGAATTACGATTAAAGCATATGTAGAAAATACTTCAACTGGGGAACTTTTAGCAACAACAAAACCAATATGTGTTTCAATAGGCGGAACTGTCAATGCCAAATCTGCGATTACGGCTACCTATGATGGTGTAGATGTTACCAATCTAGCAACAGTTTCGGCTTCTTCTATTGACACAACTTCAGCAGGTGAAAAAAACATAACTTACTCTGTTACTTATAATGGAATTACCATTAGAGTAAATGGAAAAGTAACTGTTTCCGATCATTGTAATTAAAAACAAAAAAACACATCAAGCGATGTGTTTTTTTATGAAAAATATTTTTGAAAAAACGAATCGGTAGAATTATTTCTTTGTAAACAAATCTTTTCTTGTTTATCATTGATGTAATAATACTCGATATAAGAACCACCCTCTGATTGAGGTTCTTTTTGTAAATCACATGAAATTTGTTTTTCTTGATTTAAAAATTGAATCATATCATCTTTATTCACTTTTTTCTCTTTTGTTTCATGATTTCCTGTATTAAATGTTTCATACTTTAGAATACCTTCTTTTTCTTGCCAAGAATACGTATCAGAAACACTACTAGACCCATGAAAGTAATACACTTCCACAATTGGTGATTGACTTTTTTGATAAATTACCCATGTAACTCCAATCGTTCCTAAAATTAAAGCACTAACAATTGCTACATAAATTAAAATTTCTTTTTTCATATTTTCTTTCCTTTCATATTTTTATAATAACTACATATCTCTTGAAAAGGACATGTATCACATTCAGGTTTTATAGCTTTACAATGATATCTTCCAAATAAAACAAGTTGATGATGAAGACGACTCCACTCCTCTTTAGGAAATTTCTTCATTAATTTTTGTTCTACTTTCAATACAGAATCATTTTTATTGGCCAGTCGAAGGCGTTTTGAGACTCGTTCTACATGAGTATCTACAGCTATTGCTGGAACATGATAAAGATTAGATAAAACAACATTACAAGTTTTTCTTCCAACTCCCGGAAGACTTTCTAAATATTCTCTATTGTTAGGAACTTTGCCATCATAATATTCCAATAAACTTTTTGCAATTTCCATAATATAGCCAGCTTTTTTAGTATAAGACCCAACTGGTCGAATCATTTGTTCTACCTTTTTTTTAGAAGCATGTGCCAAATCATTTAAAGAAAATTCTTTCCATAATACTTTTGTAACTTCATTTACTCTTTTGTCCGTACATTGTGCAGATAACACAGTCGCGATTAATAATTCATAATCTTTTTGATAATGAAGTTCACAACGAGCATCAGGAAACATCTTGTTTAATTCATCTAAAATAATCGTTTCTTTTTTATTCATCTTCATCTAACCAATTATAATCAAAGAGATCTTTTTTCTCTTCTTTTTCCTTTCTAAAATTTTTTAACCCATTTTCTACATCTTTCGCCGTATGATACCCTTTCTTCTTCCATTCAAACAAAATCTTTTGAATATATCGTAAACTACTTACTCCATTATATACCGCCTCTTTTAAAGCACTTAAAATTAATTCTTCCTCTAATCCTTGTTCTAACCAATCATTAATAATTTGATATTCCATGGGAGTAAGCCCTCTTCCTAATTCTTTTTGAAATAAATCAAAAATAGATTCTTTATTTTTTTCTTTGGTTTCTTCTTCTTTCTTTTCAAAAATAGAACGATATAACGGATTTAAACTAATGACTTCACATTTTTTATTATTACTATCTTTAGCAAATGACATTTCAATTAAATTGGAAGTTAATAATTTGTTAAAAGCAAGTAAAACTTCTTTGCTATCAGCATATAATGCTTTAGAAATTTTTTCCACATCCAATGTTTTATCTAAGGTATCTTCAAAATAAATTAAAAGTAAAAATTCTATCAAAGACAACTGTTCTTTCATCGCTACTTCAATCATATGAGAAGATAACGTATAACGTTTTTCCGTTAAAAATTCTAAATTAGGCATGAGTCTCACCTCTTTTTCAAATAATATTCAATGTCCTCTTTGGTATTTTTTAATTTATGTGTTACAATTTGTGTTTCTACTTCTTGAATTAAATTTCCTAACTTTTGATGTTGAAGTCCTGAGATTTCCTTCATTTCTAAAGCACTCAAAACAATTTCTTTTCGCGAATGAATAGGAAGTTCTTCCCACATTTTTTCAATCACTGAGCTAGGGATTTTTAAAATAGAACTAGCAATAAAACAATCATAATACCCATAATGATATAAATCAAGTATATTTATTGTACCACAGTTTAACATCTTCTTCATATTTTTTTCTCGTTTTTGAAAGTTTTTAGTTTGGGGATAAGGAATGGTCGTTTTTATTTGACTCCATAATCCTACTAAATCATTCACATAGATAATATTTGTATTTTTAATTCCTAGTTCTTTTAATAAATGAAGATTTTTTAATAGAGAAAAACCATCCGCAAGTAAAATTGCATCTAACTCTTTTTTTATCACTGGAAGAGGAATTTCAGAAATTCGTTTTTTTTCTTTTAAAATCGCTTCTTTTAGACTTTTTTCCATTGTAAAATCATAACTAGATGCAAAACGAACCGCTCTTAATAATCTAGTAATATCTTCTTGTAAACGGACTTTGGGATTTCCAATGGTTCTTAAAATTTTTTCTTTTACATCTTTCTCATACCCATAAGGATCCATAAGTTCTTCATTCTTATTCATATATAAAGCATTCACTGTAAAATCTCTTCTTTTAGCATCTTCTAAAATATTTTGCGTAAATTCTAATTTTATAGGCCGATGATTTTCATAAGATACTTCTTTTCGATAAGTTGTAATATCTACCGTATAAGAAGAAACTTTTAAATGATAAGAACCATACTCTAAATTTTGTTTTTGAGGGCCAAATATCTTAGTCAAATCTTTTGGTAAAGCATTTGTCGCGATGTCAAAATCATTGGTTTTTTGATGTAATAAAGTATCTCTTACAAAGCCACCAACTAAATAAGCTTCAAACCCATTTTGCTCAATCGTATTTAAAATATTTTTTATTTGTTTTGGAATCATTATCAACACCAATTTCATTATAGTAAGCATTTGCAAGAAAAACAAGTAAAAAAGTGCAAATTTATTTGACAACTCGACATATTATTTAGTATAATCATAGGTACTTGGAAGTTGGCAGCGAAAGTTTCATTTTATAATGTGTAGTTAAAGTTTTTTCACAAGTATAATCTGCCGTTAGAACGTGTTAATAACTACTCCCTATAAAGTGGACTTTCATCCCTTTTAAGAATATTATTAGAAAGGAGATTCTTATGGCAAGATACACAGGTCCACAATATAAAGTTTCACGTCATTTAAATTTTTCAACTTTAGAAAATGGTCGTGATTTAGCACGTCGTCCTTATGCACCCGGTGTACATGGAAATGACCGTCGAAAAAAATTAAGTGAATATGGTGTACAGTTACAAGAAAAACAAAAAGTTCGTACTTTATATGGATTAAATGAAAAACAATTCCATAGAACTTTTGATAAAGCTTCTCATATGCATGGTGTTGCTGGTGAAAATCTTTTATTCTTACTAGAAAGCCGTTTAGATAATTTAGTTTATCGTATGGGACTCGCAACTACACGCCGTGGAGCAAGACAATTAGTAAATCATGGACACATTTTAGTAAATGATAAAAAAGTAGACATTCCTTCTTATACTTGCAAAGTGGGAGATATTATTTCTGTAAAAGAAAATTCTAAATCTCATCCAGCTATTTTAGCAAGTTTAGAAAAAGGAACAACTTTAAAAGCTTTTGTGGAATTTGATGCGAAAAAAATGACTGGAAAATATGTAAGACGTCCTGATCGTTCTGAATTAAATCCTGAAATCAACGAAGCTCTTATTGTTGAATTCTATAATCGTTAAAAAACATCTTCGTGATGTTTTTTTTATGAAAAAAAACAAATAATTTTTCTTATTTGTTTAACTTTTTCATTGGTACATGATACAAATTATCTAATATTTGTTGTTCTTTATCATCTAACATGATACTTAATTCTTCGATTATTTTTTCTACCTTTGCTGTTTCCTCTTGCATAATTGCTTCGGTTTTATAGGAAATTGCTTCTTTTTGCCGTTTTTCATATCCTTTTAAAACTGCTAAAAGTCTTAATAAATATACTTTCTTTTCCTCTTGATTAAAACGTAATATGCCATCTGCCCCTTCTAATACATTAGGGACTTCTTTTCCTTTTAAAGTACCTATAGGAAGATGAATTTTCTGATTATAGAACAATATTTTGGAATGCTCTAAAGAAATATTTTGCATTACTAAATTTCTAGAATCGCCCAATGTTAACGAACTATTTTTCAAAACTGTTTTCACATTTTCCCGAAAATAATCAAAGAAAACATCACTATTTTCTAAACGAACTTCATCCATCTGACAAAAATCTGTAACATGAATATTTTTTGCCGAAGAAAACGAAATCGTATCACCACTCTTTAGCTTTAGATAACTATGGTCTCCATTTCCTTTAATAGTGATATGCTTTTTGGCACTTGTTTCATGTAAAGTTCCTATTTCATAATCTATAATTGGAAGAGATTCTTTAAATTCTATTTCTAATTGATTTTGATAGTATATATGAACATCTAATGCTTTTAAAAACGTAGCATTTTTAAGAAAAAGACTATCTGCAATTATATTCATTGCTTTCGAAGAAGAATCTAAAATACAATCTTCTAAAATTAACTTTTTAATTTTTTCACTAGATTTTAATCCTATGGGGTAAGGATAACATTCATTCTCAATCAACATTTTACCATTTTTGATTTTTAACATTTGCAAAACAGAATCATGAAAAGGCAATTGTTTTAAAAATCTTTCGGCTTTTTTGCCACTTAACCTATATTCTTTATCATTTTCTATATATGATACTTCTAATTTCATATTGACACCATCCTCTTTTTTCATATATATGGTATTATTCTAAACTTTTTTCGCTGGATTCGCAACAAAAAAGAATTGACTCATTACAATTCTTATTTATTTTTAGAAACTTCAACAAACCGAACTGTTTCCATTTTTTGAGTTGTGGTTGGTTTATCATTTACATCTGTACTGACTTTAGAAATTTCTTCCACAGCATCATAACCAGCAATCACTTTTCCAAAAGCGGCATAATTACCATCTAAATAATCCACATCCGCGACACAAATGAAAAATTGACTTGAGGCAGTATCATTCCCTTGGGCTCTAGCCATAGAAACTACACCTTTTTCATGTTTTAAATTATTTTCTACGCCATTATTTTTAAATTCGCCTTTGATTGTTTCATCGCTTCCACCAGTTCCATTTCCCTTAGGGTCTCCTGTTTGAATCATAAAGTCTTCAACTACACGATGAAAAATTAAACCATCATAAAATTTTTCACTGACTAACTTTTGAAAATTCGCTACAGTAATCGGAGCAATATTAGGATAAAGTTCAATTAAAATTACTTTATCTTTATTGGTCGTAATTTTTACAGTATTTGTAATCTCTTCGGTTTCTTCATACACATAACCTTCTATTTCCCCATTTGGAGACAACTCTTTTTGGCACCCTGTTAATGTAACTAATATTCCTAATAAAAATAAACTTAAAATTACCAATTTTGTATTTTTTTTCATTCATAATCCTCTTTCGTACTCATTCATTCTATCATATTTTCCTACTTCATGCAATTCATTTTCGGTATCTCTTTAATTGTTCTTTGCAATTTTTGGAAATTCGATAAGAATCACAAATTTTTTGAATGGTTTTATTTTGCGTAAACGCATTTAATTGATTTGTTTGAAGAAACGGAAGTACTTTTTTAGGGTAATGAATATAGAGTTCACAAAGAAGCCATGCGATGGCCATTTGAATATAATATTCTTGGCTTGGAATTTGATTTACTAACTCTAAAATTTCTTCTACATAGGACTCTTCTACATAATAAGAAAGTAAAAGAACCAATCCTACACGAACTGTAAAGACTTCTTTTTTCGTGAAAAGTTTCTTTATCGTGGCAAAATAACTCTCTTTATGATGCGAAATTACAAAAATATTTTTACAAAAACAATCACACGTTGCCCAATTATCAATCTTTGGTAAAAACTTTTTAAAATACGTATCAAATTCTTTTTTATCTTGCAAAAGTGCAATTACAAATCCTTCAATATTAACTTCTTCATAAAAATCATCCTTACACCACTTGAAAAAAGAAAGCACATTCCCTTTGGCAATTTCTTTGGCAATTTTTCTTTGCATTGGAACTCTTATTCCTAACATCGAATACTTTGTATCAATGAATTTTTGTTGAAATTTAGCATACTCTTCTTCCTTAATACTTTTTAAATATTCTATATATTCTTGATAGTCTTCTTTCTTCCACTCTTCTTTATTTAAATTCATCTTACTCACCTTCTCTTAATTATAACGCAAGAACCAAAATCTACCAATTGTATTTTAGCAAAAAAATTGCTATAATAAAAACGAACAAACGTTTAGGAAGTGATATTGTGGAAAAAATTTATAGAACTATTTTATGTATTGATTTAAAAAGTTTCTTTGCCTCAGTAGAATGTGTAGACCGTAACCTAGACCCTTTTACTACTCCACTTGTCGTGGCAAATCCCAACCAAAAAGGTGCGATTACATTAGCCGTTACTCCTTATTTAAAAGCAAAAGGAATCAAAGGGAGAACAAGACTTTATGAAATTCCCAAAGATATTTCCTATCAAATTGTTCCTCCTAGAATGAAAAGATATATTGAAATGAGTAAAAAAGTAGTCCAAATTTATTTAGATTTTGTAAGTTCTAATGACCTACATATTTACTCAATTGATGAATGCTTCTTAGATATTACGACTTATCTTTCTTATTACAAAAAAAGTGATATAGAACTAGCGGAAATAATTTTACAAACCATTGAAGAAAAAACGGGTCTTACAGCCACTTGTGGGATTGGTCCTAATTTATTTTTAGCCAAAGTAGCCATGGATACAGAAGCCAAAAAAGAAAAAAACGGCATTGCCAAATGGGAATATCAAGATGTTGAAACCAAACTTTGGCCCATCACACCTCTTAGTAAAGTCTGGGGAATTGGTCCTCGTATGGAAAAACGTTTAAATGCTTTGGGAATAAAAACCATTCAAGATATTGCTTGTTATAATAAACAAAAGTTAAAACAAAAATTAGGAGTTTTAGGAGAAGAATTATGGGAACATGCCCATGGTATCGATGATGCTGTGATTGCCAATTTTGATAAAAATCCCCAAGAGAAATCTATCAGTCATAGTCAAGTTTTATTAAGAGATTATACGATTGAGAAAATTCCTTTAATTATTGAAGAAATGTTAGAAGTTCTTACAAGACGTCTTCGTTTAGAACATCAAGAAGCTTCGTTATTAGGATTTGGAATTAGTTATTCTAAACAAGTAGGTGGTGGTTTTTATCACTCTGTAACCTTAGAACAAGGAAGTAATCTTACCAAAGACTTTTACCCTTACTGTCTAACAATGTTAGAATCTTATTATGAAGAAACTATGCCCATTCGAAAAGTTTCCATTTCTTTGGGAAAATTAGCTCCTAAAATTGGGACGCAATTAAATTTATTTGAATCTTTAGAACAAAAAGAAAAAGAAGAACAAGTCGAAAGAGTAATGGATGAAGTAAAAGAAAAATATGGTAAAAATAGTCTTTTACATGCCAGTAGTCTTCTTTCTTATTCAACCATCAAAGAACGAAATATGAAAATTGGAGGACATCATGAATAATCGTCAAAATATTCGTTGGTTACCTTTTGAATCTTTATTTTCCACCAAAGAAGTAATTGAAGAACTAGAACAAAAAAAGAGTTTGCATACCAAACCCATTTTAAGTGAAGATGAATTAGAACTCTTAGAAAAACAAATTTTAGAAGCATATCATACCAAATCTTTAGTAAAAATCAGTTTTTATAGTCAAGGAAAGGAAAAAAGTAAAATAGGTTTCATTACAGCAATTTTAAAACAGCAATTACAAATTTATTTTTCAGACCATACCTCTCTTTATTTTGAACAAATTTTAAAATTAGAGTTTCTTGAGTACTAAAAAGAATTCTTCCCAATCTTCATAAGTAAAACTTTTAGAAAGAAACGCATCAATATAATAATCTGGTATTCTCTGTTCTTGTAAATGATACATAAATTCTAATTTTTCTTCGGGTGTATAAATTTCGAAAAGAGGTATTGAAAATAAAATTTCTAACAAAAGAACTTGCACTGAAAATAAAGTTTCTTTTAAAAACAAAGGAATTTCTTCTTCGGCATAATAACAACTTCTTCCATCCAAATCAATCAGTTCTGGTTCTATTAAAAATGTAAGTAAAGCATTACTTTTGGAATATGGTTTTCCTCCTAAATCTCTAGGATAAATATAATGATCGGTTAATTCTTTTACTTTTTTTAGTAATCGTTTGGCAATTTTTAAACGAATGGCCATGGGAAGTTTCTGAGTAATATAAATACTAGAACTTCTTTTAAAATCTTTAATGACACATCCTTTAAAACGATTTTCAATATATAAAGGCGCTAAAGGGAGTGTAGATAACTCAATTTCTTTTTGTTTTTGCATCGCGAAGAAAATCATATCTTCGGCTCGAAAGCGAACAAACTTTTCTAATCCTTCAGTAACAGGAAAAAAAGTTTTCATATCACCTTTTTGATAAATTTTCACTCCTTCAGCATCTAAAAGTTCTTTTCTTTCTAAAACATTTTC
Organism: uncultured Bacilli bacterium; assembly: GCA_947594705.1. Taxonomy (GTDB): domain Bacteria; phylum Bacillota_I; class Bacilli_A; order RF39; family UBA660; genus Ventrenecus. Next base: position 13,440 of record CANQEG010000028.1, read on the forward strand.
GGTAGGCATAGTTTCATGATAAATTTTATAAAGAATTTGATTTTGAACACGATAAATTGCACCATCTTTTCCTTCATTGATTTTTTTATCTTTTATTTTTTTATAATCTTTTATTGTTAAATATACAGGATCCATACCTATCCCCCTATTTCTAAGATAGAAAAAAAGAGTTTAAAAAACTCTATTTCACATTATTGGTGGAGGACGTGGGACTCGAACCCGCGACCCTCTGCGTGCAGGGCAGATGCTCTAGCCAACTGAGCTAGTCCCCCAACGAACATA
>CANQEG010000029.1 GCA_947594705.1 uncultured Bacilli bacterium
AAATATAAATTACACTTCGTTCTTGATGTGGTTACACCTGTTACTACTATCGACCAAGTGTCCCTATCTAAAGAAGGAATTATTTTGTCATCTTTATTCCCATTTACTCCACAGAAACTTTGTTTATCTAACATATAGCCCTCTTCTTTCTGGGGCATTTCTTTTTGAATTTTAAATTCTCCATTTTCATCTTTTTTATAAAAAGCAAAATAAATATCTCCGGGGTCTTCGATACTTCCATTCATAATATTTTGATTGGTGTCTACTTTAAAAATTGCAAATGTTCGATAAAGAATTACACTTGTGATTAGTAAAATACAAATGAAAGTAAACAAAAAAATACTAATCTTTTTGTTATGATTTACATGAAATGCTTGTAGCTTCATAAAATTCCTCCAATACATTCGCTCCGTATGGAATACGATAAAATTATACATTCATATTGTATGCTTGCCAAGAAAGGGCAAGATAAAATATGAAATTTATAGCAAATGATTATTCCGAAAAAGATATCATGAAATTTTTAAGAGAAGGGACTGGGTTGATTCAAAGTGATTTTGGTAAAAGCATTGGATTAAGTGGAATGACAATTCAAGGTTATGAAAGAGGAATTAGAAACTATACATTCAAAACTTTTATGGAAATAGTGAAGAAACATGGGTATATTGTAACGATTGAAAAAGAAAGAAAAAACAAATATTTAACAGAGAAAAAGTGATGAAAAAGTGAAAATTATCACTCAAACAAATAAAGTGCTAAAAAATGCTTGCAAAATACATCTTTATAGTATAAAATAGACTTGTCTTTTTAAAGGAGCAATATGAAAGAAGCAAGAAAATTTTTAAACACATTTTTAAAAGAAAATGATGCTGTGGTTCTCGCCTTATCAGGGGGAATGGACTCCATGTGTTTACTTCATTTGTTATTAGAGGAACAAAAAAAGAAAAAGTTTTCTCTTACATGTGTTCATGTCGACCATAATGTAAGAAAAAATTCTAAAGAAGAACAAAATTGGGTTAAAAAATATGTGGAAACCTTAGGAATTGAAATCCAATGTTTTACAATAGACAATTACCAAAAAGGTAAATTTACCGAAGAAGAAGGAAGAAAAAAAAGGTATCAATTTCTAAAAAAAGTAGCCAAAGACCAAAACGCTTACTTACTCACTGCACACCATGCAGATGATTTACTGGAAACTATTTTTATGCGTTTATTACGAGGTAGCACGTTAGAAGGTTATGCTGGTTTAAAACAAATAAGTATATGGGATGATATTACAATTGTAAGACCACTTCTATCTGTAACGAAAAAAGAAATTGCAACTTATATAAAAGAAAACAAAATAAAATATGTTACCGATGAATCAAATGAAAAAGATACGTATTTTAGAAATCGTATTCGAAAAGTTTTAATTCCTTTAGTTGAAAAAGAAGAACCAAATTATTCCCAAAAAATAAGAAAGTTTTCTCAAACTTTATTAGAAACTGATAAAACATTAAAAAATATTGCTTTTCAAAAAGAAATTCAGGAAAAGAATAAAATCATAAAAAAGGAATTTTTAGAAAGTGATAAAAAATTGCAAGAAATTTACTTAAGAGAATACTTTCGAAAAATGTATGGAGAAGATTTAAAAAAAGTAACCGATAAACATGTCTCGTTAGCGTTAAAAATGATACATGACACGAAAGACACATCAAAAATAGATTTTCCCAAAGAAAAAACACTTTATAAGAATAAAAAATACATTTGGTTACAAGATAAAAAAGAAAGAAAAAGCTTTTTCATCGCATTACAAGACAATTTAGAACTTCCGAATCATGATAAAATAGAAAAGCTACGAGAATATGAATCAAAATCAAACAATGAAATTCATTTAAATTCAAAAGATATCAAGCTTCCTCTATATATTACAACTCGAAAAGAAGGAATGCGAATGCAAGTAAAAAATTTAAATGGAACGAAAAAAATCAGTGATATTTTCATTAATGCTCATGTTCCTGATGATGAAAAAGATGAAATTCCCATTCTAGTTGATGCAAATTCCACTGTATTGTGGGTATGTGGTATAAAAAAATCAATATATGATTTAGAAAAAAATGAAAACTATGATATAATATACAAGTACACAAAAAGGAAGGATTAGATTATGAAAAGAAAAAATCAAAGTACAATGAAAAATTTATTTCCTTATTTAATACTAATCGTTGTTATGTTTGTGGTATTTAGTCTTTTAAATATTGGAAGAACATTAACACATGAACTTACAACGGGAGAATTAATGAGTGAAATTACAAGTAAAAATGTAACTGAAATTACAATTACACCAAGTGGGGAAGAAAGCGTTTACTACATTGAAGGAAAATTAAGCAATTATAAAGAAAATGAAAAATTTAAAACAGCGGTAGTAGAAGCTGAAATTGAAAGCATTGTTAAATATGCTGAAACAAATAATTTAAAAGTATATGAAACCAACCCTGATCCCGGAAGTGTTTCATGGATATACATTATTATTAATATTTTACCATTAGTAATACTTGTTGGAGCAACCTATTTTATTTTCATAAAGATGGCCAACTCTAATAAAGGAAGCATGGATTTTGGAAAAAGTCGTGCAAAATTATCAAGTGATGGTGGGAAAGTAAAATTTAAAGATGTTGCCGGATTAAAAGAAGAAAAAGAAGAAGTTTCAGAATTAATTGATTTCTTAAAAAATCCTAAAAAATTTCAAAGATTGGGAGCAAGAATACCAAAAGGTGTCCTATTAGTAGGGCCTCCTGGAACAGGTAAAACATTACTTGCGAAAGCTGTCGCTGGCGAAGCAAATGTTCCGTTCTATTTTATAAGTGGTTCAGATTTTGTAGAATTATTTGTAGGGGTCGGAGCAAGTCGTGTAAGAGATATGTTTAAAGAAGCGAAAAGAAATGCTCCATGCTTAATATTTATAGATGAAATTGATGCAGTTGGTCGCCAAAGAGGTTCAGGAATTGGAGGAGGACATGATGAAAGAGAACAAACATTGAACCAATTACTTACCGAAATGGATGGCTTCGGCGCAAATGAAGGAATTATTATCATTGCCGCGACAAATAGACCAGATGTCTTAGATCCAGCTCTTCTTCGTCCCGGACGTTTTGACCGCCAAGTAACAGTAAATTTACCAGATACCGAAGAAAGAGAAGCAATATTAAAGGTTCATGCGCAAAATAAAATCTTAGCACCAAGCGTAAACTTAAAAAGTATTAGTCAAAGAACTTCAGGTTTTTCTGGAGCTGACCTAGAAAATTTAATGAATGAAGCTGCTTTATTAGCAGTGAGAAAAAATGAAAATGCCATTACCTTACAAGACATTGATGAAGCTACTGACCGGGTATTAATGGGACCAGCAAAAACTTCTCGAAAAGTAAGTGATGAAATCAAATGGCTTACCGCGGTTCATGAATCAGGTCATGCTGTTTTAGGATTAAAATTAAAAGATGCGATGGAAGTTCAAAAAATTACGATTGTTCCTCGTGGAATGGCTGGTGGGTATACAGCATATACTCCAAAAGAAGATAATATCACTAGATATACACGAAATGAAATGTTAGCGATGATTACCAGTGGACTTGGAGGTCGTGCAGCCGAAGAATTATTCTTAGATGATATTACAACCGGTGCTAGTGATGACTTTAAAAGAGCTACCGGACTTGCAAGAAGTATGGTAACCGAATATGGTATGAGTGATTTAGGCCCAATTCGTTATGAATCAAATTCAAGTGAAAATGTATTCTTAGGAAGAGATTACAACAAAACGAAAAACTATTCTGACCAAGTTGCCTTAGAAATTGACCAAGAAGCTAGAAAAATTATTATGGAATGCTATACAAAAGCAAAAAAAATCTTAAAAGAAAATGAAGATTTAGTGATGCTATTAAGTAAAACTTTAATCGAAAAAGAAACAATTACCAAAGAGCAAATTGATGAATTAGTTCGCACTGGTAAAATAGAAAACGAAGAAGATTTTTCTATCGGAGATTCTCCAACGTTAACGAAGTTAAGAGAAGAAGCCAAATCTTTAAAAATAAAAGGGTATGCTAAAATGACCAAAGAAGAACTAGAGAAGGCTATTGAAGAAAAGGAAAAAGATAATATGATGGATGAGTAATATTTACTTATCCTTTTTTATTCGACAAAATATGACAAAATAAATGGCAAAAAATACCAATATTCAAAATCTGCAAGGTTTTTTATGCAAAAATTGAAAATCTGCTTAGCCAATTTTGAAAATCTGCAGCTTTTTTTCTGCCAATTTTAAAAATTAGTCATTTGAAACCTCGAACATATTATGGTTTAATACCACCTTGAAGGGAGGTTTTAGAAATGAAAACCAAAAACATTTTATGTTGTATCAATGATTGTCCTCTTTTTTCTTATAATTCATTGAACCAAAAAGAAAGTGTAATAATAGAACAAAATATTATTAACTTTTTAACGGGAAAAACTAGAGGCCCATGGATAAAAAAGGAAATTACCTATGAAAGTAACGTTTTATTCTATTATTATGAAGTAAATGTCGAAAAAGCATGGAAACTACTGTATCATGGAAAAAAAGTAAAATGTAATGAAATAGAAAATTTTTGTTTAAAGTTTTTAAATCTTTTTTATGAAAAGAAAACTGATGAACTCATAGAATTCCTAAAAACTACAAACAATTTTACTGAAGAAGAATTACAAGAATTAAAAAATAGTTTAGAAGAATAAATTTTCTAAAGACAAACTACCTTTAATATGATAAAATGAATATGACTAAAAAATTAGAAGGTGGTATTATGGCAAAGATTATTTCATTAGTAAATCAAAAAGGTGGTGTCGGGAAAACAACAACAAGTATTAATCTTGCTGCCGCATTAGGAAAAGAAAATAAAAAAACATTATTAATAGATTTAGATTCACAAGGAAATGCCTCCAATGGACTAGGTCTAAATAGTAATGATTTTGAAAATGATATTTATGATGTCATTACCGGTGCTTGTAATATAAAAAGTGCTATTATTAAAACAAAATTTAAAAATCTCTCAATCATTCCATCCACTATTAATTTAGCCGGAATGGATGTAGAATTTATAAAAAAAATGTTAGAAGATAATTCTTTTAGACAAAATGAACAATTAAAAAATGCGTTATCAGAAATTAAAGATAACTATGACTACATTATTATCGATTGTCAACCATCTCTCGGATTATCTACAATGAATGCCTTAGTCGCAAGTGATTCAGTTATTATTCCTGTACAATGTGAATATTATGCGCTAGAAGGAATTACAGCTCTTTTAAATTCCATTATTTTGGTCCAATCAAATATGAATCCTAACTTAAGAATAGAAGGTGTACTATTAACTATGCTAGATGGTCGAACCAATATTGGTCTAGAAGTCATTGAAGAAGTAAGGAAATACTTTAAATCAAAAGTCTTTAATACAATTATTCCAAGATTAGTAAGATTAGTTGAAGCACCAAGCCATGGCAAACCTATCAGTGATTACGATCCCACCAGTCGCGCCACCTTGGCCTATGAAAATTTAGCAAAGGAAGTGATTAGTCGAAATGGAGACTAAAAGAAAAGCCTTAGGAAAAGGGTTAGAACAATTATTCTCAAACGAAGTCATCAACTTTGAAAATTTTGAAAAAGATATTGTAAATTCTGCGAAAAAAAGCGAAGTTGCCGAGATAAAAATAAGTGAAATTAGAAGTAATCCATATCAACCTAGAAAAACATTTAATGAAAGCACATTACAAGAAATGGCCGAATCTATTAAAGAACATGGAATTATTGAACCGATTATTTTAAAAAAGACCATTAAAGGGTATGAATTAGTTGCTGGAGAAAGAAGAACCAAAGCAGCGAAACTAGCAGGCTTAGAAACAATTCCTGCCATAATAAGAGATTTTAACGACCAAGAAATGATGGAAATTGCCTTACTAGAAAACATCCAAAGAGAAGATTTAAATCCTATTGAAGAAGCCAGTGCGTATCAAAAAATTATTGAATTAAGTGGCTTTACGCAAGAAGAATTTGCTCAAAAATTTGGAAAAAGTAGAAGTCATGTAACCAATATGTTAGGACTTTTAAACTTACCTGAAAATGTCAAAGAATTAGTTCGAAATAAAAGCTTAACAATGGGACATGCTAGGGCTTTAAGTAAAATTTCTAGTGAAGAAAAAGTAGCTTCTCTAGCTGATAAAGTAATAAAAGAATCATTAAGTGTAAGAGCCTTAGAAAATTTAATTAATGAAGAAGATTTGCCTAAAAAACAAGCGCAAACAAGAGTAAAAGAAAGAAAAGATATCCGAAGTTCTATTTATGAAAAAATGATGCAAGAAAAAATAGGCACCAAAGTAAAAATAAGTAGTCGAAAAATAGAGATACCTTTTGATTCCGAAAAAGACTTAGAAAGAATATTAGAAATTTTAGGAATTAGAATTGAGGGATTATAATGAAAAAGTTTTTTGATTTGCTTTTCAAAAGACAAATTATTACCCCAATTCTTATTTTTATCATAGCCATTATTTTTGCCAAAGTCACTTCCTTTATGATAAAAAAATTATTTACTCGCGGAAAAGATTCGTTTGAAAAGAAAAGAAGAACCACGATTATTGAATTAGTAACCAAAGTATTAAATTTCTTTATTTATGCAATTGCTATCATGATGGTATTAAATATTTTTGGCGTCGATACCAATGGAATTCTTGCCTCTTTAGGAATTGCGGGTGTCGTATTAGGATTAGCTCTTCAAGATACAGCGCAAGATTTAATGAGTGGAATCTATATTATCTTAGAAAATTATTATGTAATAGGAGATTATATCAAAATAAATAATTTTGAAGGATATGTAACAAGTATTTCATTAAAAAGTACCAAAGTAAGAAGCACCACGGGAGAAGTTTATATATTCTCTAATCGAAATATGAGTTCCGTAGTAAATTTATCTCAAGAAGATGCCGGTATATTTCTAGAAATTCCAACTGCTTATGAGGAAAAAGTCGAAAAAATTGAAACAGCTTTACAAGAAGTAATTGACCAAATGAAAAAAGAAAAAATGATTTTTGATAATAGTTCTTACTTAGGAGTAAATTCTTTTGCCTCATCGGCGATAAATTATGCTATAATATTATACTGTAAATCTGGCACTCAATGGAAAGTGAAAAGAGAAGCATTAAAAAGAATTAAGGAAAAATATGAAGATGAAGATATCAAAATTCCTTATGATCAAATAGAGGTGCATAATGGAAAAAGTATATAAATTAGGAAGTCATGTAATTATGAAAAAACCACATGCTTGTAAAACCAATGAATGGATTGTTACAAGAATGGGGGTAGATATTAAAATAAAATGTAAAAATTGTAATAGAGAAATCATGATGGACAGACTAGAATTTGAAAAAAAATTAAAAAAGGTAATAGGTGAAACAAATGAATAAGTTAAAAAAGAAAATTTCTCTTCACCCAATTATGACATTTATTATATTAATAGCAGTAACAATCGGGTTAAGTGGATTATTAAATTTACTTGATTTTGAAACAGAAATATATAGTATCAATAGTACAACGTTAGAATATGGAAGAAGTTTAGTAAGTGTTGAAAATTTACTCAGTGTAGAAGGTTTAAAATACATATTTTCTGATACCGTTTCAAACTTTGTTGGTTTTGCTCCATTAAGTACTCTAATTATTATTTTAATTGGGATTGGAGTAATGGAAAAAAGTGGTTTTTTAAAAACTGCTATCAAAACGTTAACCAAAAAAATGAAAAAAAATACGGTAACCTTTCTAATTATTTTTGTAAGTATTTTTGCTAGTGTTTTTGGTGATTTAACATATATAGTCTTACTTCCTATTAGTGCCTTAATATTTAAATATGGAAAAAGAAATCCGTTAATTGGAGTAGTTGCATCCTTTGCGGGACTTACATGTGGACAAGGGTTATCGGTAATATTTACCAGTGTAGATAGTTCGCTTTTAAGTATTTCTTTAATATCTGCTAGAGTTATCGACATTGGCTATCGAATTGCTTCTATTAGTGGTGTCTTTATTATGTTAGTAGCGGTGTTATTATTAGCAGGATTACTAACGAGTTTGACAGAACGTGTCATTGCCCCTAAATTTGGTAAAAATGAAACTGAAAAAGAAGAAGAATTAGAAGAAGAGGAAGAACGACCTCTTACCAAAAAAGAAACAAGAGGACTTATTTTCGCAGGCATTGCCTCTAGTATTTATGTATTAATATTCTTATATAATATTATTCCGGGATTACCTTTTTCAGGAAATTTACTAGATAATAGTCAAATTTTATATGTGGACAAATTATTTAGTTATAATTCTTTCTTCTCCAATGGATTTGTCTTTATTGTTACAATTTTCTTTGTAATATTAGGGCTTTTCTATGGAATTGGTGCCAAAACCATTAATAATGCGGATGAATGTATTGATACATTAGGACACTCTTTAGATGGAATTGGAAAAACGTTAGTTTTAATCTTTTTTGCCTCTGTGTTCATAAGTTTATTCCGTAAAACAAATATTGGTATTATCATCACAGCCTATCTTACCAATATATTTCAAAATGTAAATTTTCAAGGACTTCCTTTAATTCTGTTATTATTTGTTCTTTCAGCCATTGCAACAATTGCCAATCCATCCTCTATAAGTAAGTGGACAATTTTTGCTCCTGTTGTTATTCCAGTATTTATGAATGCCGGAATTAGTCCTGAATTTGCTCAAATAATATTCCGTTTTGGGGAATCTGTAACCATGGGACTTACTCCCGTGATGGCGTACTTTGTCATTTATTTAGCAATATTAAATAAAGAGAAAGGCTCTTCCGTAGGGATTGGAGAAGCTATTTCTTACCAAATACCTTATGCAATCGTAACAATGATAGCGCTAGTAATTATCTTGATTTTATGGTATATTATTGGTCTTCCATTAGGAATTAATGGAATGACTGTATTATAATACTTAGGAGGAAAAAAACATGTCATTAAAAGCCGGTATAGTGGGCTTACCCAATGTGGGAAAATCTACTTTATTCAATGCCATTACCAAAAAACATATTTTAGCTGCAAATTATCCCTTCGCAACAATTGAACCAAATGTCGGAGTAGTTACCGTTCCTGATTCAAGGCTTGCCTTTTTAGAAGAATTGTATGTTCCTAAAAACACAGTTCCAACAACATTTGAATTTACCGATATTGCCGGATTAGTAAGTGGCGCAAGTAAAGGAGAAGGACTTGGAAATAAATTTTTAGCGCATATTAGAGAAGTAGATGCAATTGTTGAAGTAGTAAGATGCTTTGAAGATGAGAATATTATTCATGTAAGCGGCCAAGTAGACCCGATTAGAGACATTGAAATTATTAATGTAGAACTTGTCTTATCAGATTTAGAAATCATTGAAAATAGATTAGAAAAAATTACCAAAAAAGCCGCTACAACCAAAGAAAAAGAAACAATTTTAGAATATGAAACATTAAAAAAATGTCAAGAAGCTTTATTAAAAAATGAACCTATTAGACATATAAACTTAACTGAAGAAGAACAACTCATCATAAAAAACTTTAGCTTTATTACTGCCAAACCGATAATTTATGTCGCCAATGTCAATGAAGAAGATGCGGTAACAGAAGAAAATGAATATGTGTTAAAAGTAAAAGAATATGCTGGAAAAGAACACGCGGGTGTCATTGTAATGTGTGCCAAAATGGAATCCGAGCTATCAGAATTAGAAGAAAGTGAAAAAAAAGAATTTTTAGAAGAATTAGGCATCTCTTATAGTGGTTTAGATAAACTAATTTTTGCAACTTATAATTTACTTGGACTTCAAACATTTTTTACTGTCGGAAAAGATGAATGTCGTGCATGGACTTTTCAAAAAGGAATGAATGCGAAAAAATGTGCTGGTTTAATTCACAGCGATATTGAAAGAGGATTTATCAAAGCAGAAATTATGAAATATCAAGACTTAGAAGAATTAAAAAGTGATAAATTAGTGCAAGAAAAAGGAAAGCTATATTTAGAAGGAAAAGATTATTTAATGGAAGATGGAGATATAGTCTATTTTAGATTCAATGTCTAAATCTTTTTTTGTTTTCAAAACAGATATAATTTACAAAAAAATAGAATAATGATATAATAAGAACGAAAAAAAGGAGGGTATTATGGATTTAAAAGGAGTTTTATCAAAAGTATTTGCTTGGATGTTTGTAGGATTAATGATAACTTTCTTTACCGGCTATATTATAGCAACGAATCCGAATATGTTAATAAATGTATTAGGAAGTGGTTTTTTATGGATTTGTATCATTCTTGAATTTGTATTAGTAATCGTTTTTTCTGCTAGAAAGTTTAAAATGAAACCTATAACAGCCAAAATATGCTTCTTGCTTTATGCATTTGTGAGTGGACTAACATTTTCTAGTGTCTTTGTTGTGTATGAACTTACATCAGTTATTTATGTCTTCTTAATTACTGCAATTGTCTTTGGCGTTTTTGCTTTGATAGGACATAAAACCAATAAAGACTTATCAAAATTTAGTACTTATTTGCTCATGGGACTTCTTGCTATTATAATTTGCACCATTATAAATTTATTTTTACAAAATAATACATTTGATTTAATCGTATCCATTGTAACAATTTTAATATTTATAGGATTTACTGCGTATGATATTCAAAGAATTAAATTTTTAAGTGAATATAATTTACCAGAAGATAATTTAGCTATTTATGGAGCATTAGAACTTTACTTAGATTTTATTAATTTATTCTTAGAAATTTTAAATTTATTTGGAAAAAAGAATGATTAGGTGCTTGAGGCATCTTTTTCTTTGTTATATAATAAAAAAAGAAGGTGAATCCCTATGTTTTATTTTGGACTATTTTTTCATAGTATGGTTTTTCTTGAAGTAGTGCTTTTATTTCAAAAAAAATTACGTAAAAAAGGAACCATATTAGGAATACTGAACTTACTTTTGACAATCATAAATTTATTTACGCTAAGTGGAACTTTAAAAGTAGCTTACTCTTCCGTAGAGTTTTTAAAAGAAGGGTTAAAAACACATGTTTTTTTGTATTTACTATGGATTATTATAAATATTCTTTACTTTGCTTATTTATTTTATTTTATGAAATTATTAACAAAAAGAAATCGTCAAAACTTAGCTCTTAAAAAGATAATCGAATTATGTATGTATTTCTTTATGTTTTATTTTGGTATAGGAATTCTTAAAAAATCAACTGCATTCATCATCTTTTGTTTCTTTGTAATAGGAATAATTTATACAATAAGAGAATTTATCAACACAAAGAAAAATTATTTTATAGTGGGATTTTTATTATTAACTTTTATAACATGGTATTCTTATTGTACAGACATTGGTTCAGCAAGACTGTCAATATCTTTAATGGGGTATCCTAAAGAAGCGTATGAAACAGGATTTGAAGAATTAAAATATTTTGAAGAAAAGAATTTAAAAAAATTTAATCCAATTATTACAATTCCTTTAAAAGATGGACAAATTGGCGTGATTGATGTCAAAACGTATGGAATTTTAAAATTTAGTCAAATATCAAAACTATAAAAACAAATGTTTGCATTTTAAAAATAAATATGAGATAATAGAAATGGAAAAACCAGAAAGTGGGGGATAATTTTGGAAACCATTAAAACTAGAACAATTATGACAAAATCCGACCAAGGAAATCGTTGGTTTGGCATTGATTATCACATGAATTTATATAAAGGATGTCCTTTTGGATGTATCTATTGTGATTCCAGATGTGAAGCGTATCATATTGAAAACTTTGATAAAGTAAAAATTAAAGAAAATGCTTTAGAAATCTTAGAAGAAGAATTAAAAAGCAAACAACGAAAAGGAGTGGTTTCTTTTGGAACACTATCAGATCCATACAATCCCGAAGAAGAAAAATTAGAATTAACAAGAAATGCTTTAAAATTAATTGCTAAATATGGGTTTGGAGTTTCTATTGATACCAAAAGTGATTTAATATTAAGAGATATAGACTTACTAGAAGAAATAAACCTACATAACAGTGTGATAATTAAAATCTCAATAACAACTTATGATGATGAACTGGCAAGAAAAATCGAACCCAATGTCATTAGTTCTACAAGAAGATTTGAAGTTTTGGAAGAACTAAGAAAAAAAGATATATATGCAGGTGTATTAATGACTCCAGTTTTACCATTTCTAACCGATACCGAAGAAAATATTTTAAATATGATAAGTAAAAGTCATCGTGCTGGAGCTAAATTTATTTATACCAAAATGGGCATGACATTAAAAACCAATCAAAGAGACTATTACTATAATGCTTTAGATATTTTATACCCCGGTTTAAAAGAAGATTATATTGCTGTTTATGGAAAAAAACATATATGCAATTCCCTTCAGTATCGGCATCTTATGGAAACATTTTTAAAACGTTGCAGTGAATCTCACTTATTAACAGATATGGATGCCATAATTGCCGATTATAAAAAAGAGATACCGCAAAATGAACAAATGAGTTTATTTTAAAGAAAGGAATTTCAATGTTAGAACAAATTCTAGAACATCTAAAAAAAGAAGAAATCATCAAAATAAAATCGAAAACCATTCATCTTGGTATTTTTGCCCCTCCGTTTGATGCATATATTTTAAATGGCCAAAAGACCATTGAATCAAGATTTACAAAAAATAAAGTTTTACCTTATCAAAAAGTAAAAGAAGATGACATCGTTTTTATGAAAAAATCATCTGGTCCTATCATAGCTTATTTCACTGTAAAAAAAGTATTGTTCTTTGATTTAACCAAAACACCAATTGAAACTTTAAAAGAAAAATATAACCAAGAACTATGTGTGAATGAAGAATTTTGGTTACAAAAAGCCAATTCTCGTTATGCTACATTAATTTGGGTGAAAGACCTTGTTTTAGTAAAGCCATTTAAAATATCGAAAAAAGGAATGCAAACTTGGCTAGTATTAAAAAAATAAGTATGAATTTCTATTTTAAAACCATAATACAAATGGGTGATAAAATGAGTGAAAAAGAATTATTGTATGTAGAAGATGCTTTAGGCCATCTTGAATACTTTAAAAGACATCTAGAAATTAACAAAGAATGTTTAAATGAACAAAAAGAAGGAACAATTCTTAAAAAAATGGCGAAGAAATGTGATAGTTTATATGAAACATTTTATGAGCTATTGAAAGGAGAATAAAAAAATGGACAACAAAACCTTATTAGAGGGAATACTTTGGGATTTAAAATGTTTGGCCGATTTATTCTTACATGGAACTATAGAATCAAAAACGAAAAAAGTTCATCAAACATTTTTGGATGCGTTAAATGAAACTCTTACATTACAAAATGACTTATACACATTAATGAGTGATGAAAATATGGTTCAAGTAGAAAATGTAGCCGAGACCAAAATTACCAAAGTTGCTGGAAAATTTAATCCGGCATTAAAAGAAGAGTAAAAATAAAAACTCTTTTTTTTTGGTTTTAAAATAAATGTATTTATTTACCATTCGCTATAATGAAACGAACCCTTAAGGCAATCGCATAAAAATTTGACGTAAAGTAGAATTATAAAGAAGGAATGACATTGAATATAAGATTTTCAATAT
>CANQEG010000030.1 GCA_947594705.1 uncultured Bacilli bacterium
TTGTGTTTGGGATCATTTAAAATCATGACAGCGATATCATCACTTAAATATTTCTTTTTGGGACTTTTTACTTTCATTAGTTTCACCCCCTTTTCTTGAAAGTGAAGCTTATTCTACTCCAAAAAATATTGATTGCAAGCGATTCGACAAAATATGACAAAATTTGTAATTTTACAACTATAAAAAAAATTTTAAGGCATTAAAACAATCCGGAAAGTAAAATCAGCACCTACATTTCCATAAGCCAAATCACAAAGAAATATACCAGCATCAGCACCATCACTATAACCTCCACCACGTCTTATCCATGGAGAGCCATTATATGGAATAGCAACAATATCTGCATACCAAGAACTTGCATTACGAACTTTAGATATATACAAAACAGAATAGAATGGGCCAAGCTCTTTTGTTGCATCTCCTAAATGTCCTCTTTGATAAGTAACATAACTTGTATCATAACTATATAAATCATAATATTTTGATGATGGCCAAGGTAATCCATTTAAAAGTTCAGTTGCGCTTTGACTATCACAAGCTGGACAACTATATTTTCCAATAAATCCAGAATTAATTAATTCACTTCTTCCACTTGTAGGCTCAAAATGATTGGCATCATACTGCATGACTCCCATCACATATTCAGCAGTTCCACCTGCCATATCATAGATTCCATAGTAATTATCTGTCGTGCTTGCTGCTTGACTACTTGGATTGTAATAACTATAACCATTTTCACCATCCTGATTTAATCCTACTTCTTCTTCAAATTTATTACATGGTTCATTTGTGCCAGTCCATCCACAAGTAGGTATAAAATTTGCTGAATAACCTGTGATGTGCTGATCATTATTATTCATTTTAATTTCTTTACAATCTCCACTTTTACATCTTCCATACTGAGAAATAGTAAGATACGCTACTGCTCCCCATTCCATGTTTTTCATCATATGGCTTTGTAAATTTTCTTGATAATTATAACTTGTATAAAAAGCATGAGATATATCAATACCTCTCCAACTATAAACATTTGGCTTAATGATAATTTTTTCAGAATTATTTTCATTTTTTTGTGCTTCTAAATTGCTCCAAGTTGTTGTATTCGTGATCTCAGATTTTAAATCACTATTTTGATTATAACCAGTTTCAAATTTACCTACCCACATTCCATTACTATTAAATGCAGTAAATGCAGGATGAGTAAGCCAACTATTTAATGTGGTTCCATTTGAAGGTGATTCTTTGTTTTTATCTTCAAAAATAATCTTTATTTCCTTTTGTTGATTTAATTTTGTTTCTTTCACCGAATCTGTTATACTTCCCAAATTCTCTTTTATTTCTGTATAACTATCTGCTTCTCCATTCCATATTTGATAACGATATCTAGGAATCCATACAAAATACGATTCAATATTACTTTCTGGTATTAATTCATTGTTTTTATATGTTTTTGTTTCATCCTTTAAAATAACTGCATTTGCCCATTTTTGAGTTTCATATTTATACCATTCACTTGTAATATCTGCTTTATATACTTTTCCATTATTCTCTATCATAACGGGGATAAGTCTTCCATTTCCAAGGTCTGGTATGGCTCCATTTAATATTCCTTCTTTGTATATTTGTTTAAACTTTAAATAACATTTTGTTTTGGTGGTACTTATATTTTTTAATTCCACACTCCATCTTTCATCATTCCATGAAATTAAATCGCCATTCTCACAATAACTAGTACTAGTATCTAAGGAATACCCACTTTCTTTATTTGGGACATCTTTCTGTAAGACATCATCTACATATACCATGAATCTAATGTCACCTTCATCTTGTATATTTCCTTCAATCATATTTTGAGTTGTATCAACTTGGAATATAGCAAACGTTCTATATAAAATTACTCCGCAGATTAATAAAATACAACTGATTGTAAAGAAAATAATTCCAATTTTCTTTTTATCTTTTTCTTTAAATTTTCTTAATTCCATATGAAAAAATCACCCTAGTTTCCTAGAATGAGTTTATCACATATACCCCCCCCCCAAGTCAATTTACACAAATATGTAAACTTTACATTTATTTTCATATAAAAAAGAAGATGATGATTATTTTTCTTCTTTTCTCTCGTTTTTCTTTTTCTTTCCATAATATTTAGAGTTTAAATATTTTACTTTAACACCTTTTTCTAAAGCAAATTGTTTTTTTACTCCATCTGGTAAATTCTTTTTATAAACTTTCATGTTAATCCCTCCTCACATAAATCATGCACATTATAGCATAGTTTTTCTAAAAAGAAAAGCACTTTTACTCTGTATAGGTACAAGTTTTTACTTTATTAGGATAAGTAATTTTTACTACTTCGTTACTATTAATGTATTTTTGTGTTTTTGGATTTTTTAAATCACTTTCTTTTAATAAACCAGCTTTTAAAATATTTTCAATAGGAACATTGCATCCCGAATTACGACAAGTAGTTTTAATATTGGCTCCCATATCTGTCTTAGCCGCATTTAGTTCAATGTAAGTACATGCTGCTTCTTCAATCGTCTTTTTAAATTGATTATACTGGGTTTCTTGTTCTTCACTTAAGGTATTTCCCATATTCATTACAATAACCAGCCCTAAAATACTAATAAGACCAATAGTAATAATTAATTCTACTAAGGTAAATCCTTTTTTCATATTTTCCTTCCTTCTATAGTTTGAGCTTTTTTTCGTTTACAAAAATGAAAAAATAAATAAAATATTCCACTAAATAAAACAATAAAATAAAAACTTACTCCTCGAAATAAAATCATTGCCGAAGTTGCTAAAGAAGTCCCATAAATAAATTCATTAATTTGTAAAAGCAATCCTTCACTTACCACAACACCACCTGGAAAAGGCATAAAATCACTTGCTAAGGTAATACAAGATTGAAAGGCCAAAAGTTCTATTAAATTTAATTTTCGTAACCCAAAAGATAAATAAATAAAGTAACTAATTGCCAGTAAACACACTCTTTGACATAATAAAATGAAATAAGCTTCTAATAATATTTTGGGATTTTTCTTAGTTAATTTTGCACAAGCTTGATACCCTTCTAAATATTCATAAAAAGTTTTTTCCAATTCATCAATTTTTTTCAAATGAATTTTTCTTCCCAAACGAAATAAAACTTTAGCGGCCAAAGGAATAAGTTTTTTAGAATAAACAAGAGCCAAAAAGAAAATAATAAGAAAAACAGTTGTAACAAAACCTAAAACTACTAACCATACAAATAAAGGACTTTGATTCCAAAGCATTGGAAAGCAACAAAGAAATCCGATACAAGCAACAGTAAGTAAAGCTATTTTATAAATCAATGTATTTAAAAGAATTAAAACAGTACTCATCCGATAAGGAATACCATCTTTACTCATTTCTACCATTTGTACCGGTTGTCCTCCTATACTACTAGGTGTAATCGCCGAAAAATATACTTCTGTAAAATGATACCCAAACGCTTGATACCAATTAATTTTTTTACCAAAATAACTTAACATTCTTCGAAAATAAATACATGCAAAAAAACAATAACCAAACAAACTTACAAATCCTAAAAAGACAAAAAAAGGATTACAATGAGATACAGATTGTATAAAATCTTGAATAGAATAATCTTTTAAAATAAAATAATATGTTCCAATTAAAAGAACTAAAAATAACACGATAGACCATGCATACTTTTTCACACTTTTCATTCTATCACCTATTTAAGAATAACACACTTTGAAGAAAAATACCATAAAAAGAAAAAATCTTACCAATTGATAAGATTTTAAAGTAGTTCTTCTAACCGCTTTTTTTCTAATGCTAATTTTTGTTTTTCTTCCTCCACTAATTTAGAAGGAGCCTTTTGACAAAAATTATCATTTTTTAATAAGTTTTCTCTTTTTTGAATACTTTGTTTTAATACATTTATTTCTTTTTCTTTTTTCTCTTCCTCTTCTAAAGTTTTTTCTTTAGAATCATATAAGAATAAGGAATATTTTTTGTAAGTAACTGGGTAATAAGGTTTCTGAAGATTTTCTTCGGTAATATGTCCATCTAATTTTAATATTTTAGATAGAAAGGAATAATCTTCATTGTTTTGGAAAACAACAAAATATTCTTTACCAATTTTATTTTCGGCTTTGATAGTTCGAAACATTTTGACAAAGGTAAGTAAATCTGTAATATTTTGTTCAGCACTTTCAAATACTTCTTTTTTATCATATTCAGGATACTCACTTATCATAATATTTTCTTTTACTTGAGGAAGTTTTTGATATATTTCATCCGTTACAAAAGGCATGAATGGATGAAGCATTTTTAAAATTCCTGTTAAAACTTTCAATAGTACTTGCTTAGTCGTATTGGAATCAATGGTAAATTTAGACATTTCAATATATTGATCACAGTAATCTTCCCAAATAAATTTATAAAGAATACTACCAACATTTTGAAATTCGTATTTGTCCATATATTTAGTAACTTCTTTTACACATTTTTGATAACGGGTTAAAATCCATTTATCACTTTCCTTATAAGATGGAGCATCTTCTTGTAAATCTTCTATATTTAATAATACAAATCGAGAAGCATTCCATATTTTATTAATAAAATTCCATGTACTTTTTACTTTTTCTTCTTCATAACGTAAATCAGTCCCAGCTGCGGTAGAAGTAGCAAGATAATATCTTAGAGCATCTGCACCATATTCTTCTATGACATCCATAGGATCTACGCCATTTCCTAAGCTTTTACTCATTTTTCTTCCTAATTTATCACGAATAAGGCCGTGAATATAACAAGTTTCAAATGGTCTTTGAGAAGTAAAGTGAAGTCCTTGAAATGTCATTCTATTTACCCAAAAAGGAATAATATCATACCCTGTAACCAAAACGCTAGTTGGGTAATATCGTTTAAAGTCTTCTGTTTCTTCAGGCCAACCTAAAGTACTAAAAGGCCATAAAGCACTAGAAAACCATGTATCTAAAACATCTTCATCTTGACGCCAACCTTTTTCTTTTGGCGGATTCATACCTACATATACTTTATCATCTTTATACCATGCTGGAATCTGATGTCCCCACCATAATTGTCTAGAAATACACCAATCATAAGTAATTGTCATCCAATGATTCATGATTTTTTCAAAACGTGCAGGATGAAAATGAACTTTTTGATTTTTATCTTTTTGACATTCCAATACTCGATCTGCTAAAGGACGCATCTTAACAAACCATTGATTTGATACCATAGGTTCAATTGGGGTATCAGTTCTCTCCGAATGTCCTACACTATGAACTATTTTTTGAATTTTGATTAAATACCCTTTTTCTTTTAATTCTTCAATTAATTTTTCCCGACATTCAAAACGATCCATTCCTTCATAATGAAGGGCATTTTGATTCATCGTACCATCTAAATTAATACAAGTAATTCCTTTTAAATGATGTCTTTGCCCAACTTCATAATCATTGGGATCATGATTCACAGTTATTTTTACAACTCCAGTTCCTTTTTCTGGATCGGCATGAGGATCTGTAATAATTGGAATTTCTCGATTTACAATAGGTAAAAGAACATTTTTTCCCACATATTTTTGATAACGTTCATCATTTTCATTTACCGCAACAGCATTATCTCCAAACATTGTTTCGGGTCTGGTAGTCGCAACTTCTAAATACTCATCAGTCCCAACAATTGGGTATTTAATATGATAAAAACACCCTTCAATATCTTTATAAATGACTTCTTCATTACTCAAAGCTGTCTTGGCAATCGGATCCCAGTTAATCATTCTTGTTCCCCGATAAATTAATCCTTCTTCATATAAAGTGACAAATACTTTTCGAACCGCTTTAGATAGTCCTTCATCTAAAGTAAATCTTTCCTTTCGATAGTCTAAACTTAGCCCCAATTTGGCCCATTGATTTCGAATATTTTCAGCATATTCTTTTTTCCAGTCCCAAGCTACTTTTAACCATTCTTCTCTTTTCATACTTCTAGGGTCAATACCCTTTTCTTGTAATTTTTTATCTACTTTTGCTTGCGTAGCTATCCCTGCATGATCCATTCCGGGAAGCCATAATGCATCAAACCCTTTCATTCTTTTATAACGAATCATAATATCTTGAATAGTCGTATCCCAAGCATGACCTAAATGAAGTTTTCCGGTTACATTTGGTGGAGGAATCACAATCGTAAATGGTTTCGCATCTTTTTTACCACATTCAAAATACCCATTTTCCTTCCAATTTTCATATTTTCCTTGTTCTACTTCTAAATGATTATATTTTGTATTCATTTGTATCATTATTTCTTCTTTTCCTTTCTAATGCAAATTTTGCATTCCAATAATTTTCTTCTAATGCATGATAGACCAATAATCTACTCTGTTTTTTATTCCTAATATCAGCAATCAGAAAGAGTGAATTATTTTTCCATTCAATTCCCACAAACTGTTTTTTAGAATCTACCGGATATCTTTCAAAAAAGGTAAGTTGTTCTTCACTCACTTCTTTAGGAATAATCCAACCAACAATTTTTCCTTTTTCAAAAATAATCATATACCCTAATTCTTTACACAAATATTTACTATAAGGGTATCGTTCTTTACGACTTTCTTCTTCCATAAAAGGAGAATGTTTTAAAAAGAAATCTTCAAACATATAATGTACCATTTCATCAGCATGAAAAAACGCTGAATCGGCTTCTTTTTGCAAAACATCACCAAATGGATCTACCACTAGAATTCTTATCATTATGCCACTTCCTAAAATGAAAAAAGAATGATACCAAAGGAGTCTATTATAGACGGTACCATCCTTAATTTATCTTTTCTTTGATAAAGCAGAAACTCTGCTGTTTGCTCCCTTGACAACCTTCTAAATAGAAATTTCTTTGCTTTCACCATACCCAAAGTCTCTTTTTTAAATTTCTTATTTATACTCCTTCAAGTTCTTTGCAAACTTCAAGCTTATCTTAACAAGAATCTAGGAAAAAATCAAGTCAAAGATACACTTTCCACTATTTTTTCATTGATATAAATTTCAATCGTATCCTCTTTTAATTCAGTTCTTACGGTATCAGAACTTTTAAGAGAATGCACTGAACCCAGCATACTTTCACTTACAAAGTCATATAAATAGAATTCATCATTTTCATTGACACAATTTAAGTAACGACCTGTAAAAGATAGATATTTGAAGTCTTCATCCATTACGGGAAGTCCTGAATAATTCATAATATGAAAAACATCATCTAATTTGGTTATAATATATTCCCCGTTAAATGTAACAATAGGTTCCATAATATCACTTGTTAAAACCGCTTCGTTTTGGTCAATTATTTTCCATTCACTATTCGATAGAACAACAAAATAATCCGTATTTAATGGAACATCACTCGTATCATCAGCTAAAATACCAATAAAGTCATATTCATAAGGAATAATCGGCGTGGCCATAAACGTAATTTGAAGCACACCAAATTGATGATCCATATTTTCAGCAATAAATAAATTATTTTCCAATCCTACTTGATAATTTTTAATGGAAGCATAAGGCATATTTTTATAAGCAACTTCACTTTTTATATCATATAAGAACACTTCATGTCCTTCTAAATCATCGGAATCATGAATAAAAACAAATTGGTCATTAATAATTGGTAAAAAGGATGATTCTTCACTATTGAAATAATTTAAAGCATAACTTCCATCATTTTCATAAGACACCCCATAACTACAATAAGTATGTTCACATGCATAGGTTCCAAGTATTTCTCCAGCTGCACTATAAAACCATAACTTTCCATCATAAAACATTTGATGAGATGTATTTTGATTGGCTAAAGGAATCGGAGCAGTCGTAATTTTTAAAAATATGCTATACCCCGTAATAGGAACAAAAAGAACCAAAAGAACAATAATCGTAATAAACGAAGCTTTTTGAATTTTAGGACTCGTCATTTTCTTCCCCTTCCTCACTACCAGAAGGAGCGGTTACAGATGGTACCGTTGGAGTTGATGATTCTTTTTGAATTGGATATTCCTTGGTTTTATATTCTCCATATTTCATCCCAATTTTTACCTCAATTGTATTTTGTTTAAATTTAAGTTCAAAGGCTAATATTTGTCCATAATTATCATAATAGTTGTCAATTTCTAACCCCACACCAGGAGTCTCTCCATCCGTTAAAATTTCTGTTTTCTTTTCTTTTTCATCATCATAACGATAAACGTGTAACCGATATTTATTTAAATCTTGACTACCAGCAGGTGAAACAACAGCATAATATTCATCATAAAGTTCAATATATTGATAGCCATTTTGGTCAATAATATCGCCCTTCATTGGGTAAACAAAATAAGTATCATCAGATAAGGTTTTTACATAATCATCATGATAATCTACGATTCTTCCAGCACGATCATCACTAATTTTTTGTCCTGATTTATTGTATAAAGAATAACTTCCATTTTCTTTGACAACATAATTTTCTCCCAATATTACAATACTTTCTTTATTAAATGGAATAATAGGTTTTACATCGCCAGATTCAATTTTTGCTACTCCAAATTTTCCAGAAGATTTCGATTTTGCAATATATTGTACAGAACTATTTTGACTCAGCGTAATATCATTAGCCCCTGTATAAGAACTAGTATCTACTTCTTCATAACTAGCAATTTCAGAACCACTTGGCAAAATATTCATGAGTTTTATCGCATCCCCATCTTGAATAAAGACAAATTGTTTTAAGAACATTGGAATCACTCCACCAGCGAAATCACTTCTTTCTTTCAAATTACCGGTCTTTTCTCGTAACACACTGTCCATTGCTGGTTTACAAACATTTAACGCAGTTGTAGTTTCATCTACTTGATTTTTATTAGTACAATTATAACTTCCTACAGGATTTGTTTTTTCTTCATCGCTATAAAAATAGATTGTTCCATTAAAATAATTTATCATTGCTAAATTTTTAGATAATTTTCCATCATATAAATCAAAAGTATGATTTTCTTTTTCTTCATTATTATAAATATCAATATTTACAATATGTCCTGTAATAGAAGTTTCAAAAGAAAGACTCTTTTTCACAATTTTTCCATTTTTTACAGTTTCTACTGGATTATAATTGGTATTTTTTACTTCAAACTTATCCATTGACATAATGTTTTCTTCATAATCAAAGAACATAATTTGATTCTCTATGACAGCTAAAATAAGATCATTCAATAAATCCACATAAGATAACTGTTTTTCTTTTAATATTTCTTTACCATTATAATCATAAATATGATAATGATCACTTGCATCTTTTGTTTTTAAATATTTCTCTGTTGCGCCTACAGGTAAACTATTCAAAGCTTTCGACAAAACATGATTTTCCATATCAGTTACATAAGAACTACTATCTTTTTTCACAGATATTCTCGTAGGAGTATCTCCACTTGAAAGAACATGAATTTCTTCATACCCACTAGAATAATCTAATATGGTTTTAATTTCTTCTTCCTCAATTTTCTTTAAACTATAATTTCCTTCTTTATTTTTAACAACAAAATAGTCATCATAATTAGAATACGCTAATACATCAAAGATCGTATCAACAATTTTATTTTCTTTGATATCGTATAATATAGTTTCTACTGATTTTTCTTCTTTGCTATCTTGAAGAAAAACAAAACGGTCATAATAGATTTTCGAATGAATAGAAACTGGTTTGCCATCTTCATCTACTCTTCTTACTGTATCTATTTTTTCATCATATAAAATTTCTTTTGTTTTACACAAATTTTCTTCTTTATTTTGACATTCATACCTTCCCAATTCTTCTTCATCATCTAAAAACACAAGTGTTCCATTTTCATAACGATAATTGTCCATTTCTAAAATGACATCTGGAAGCACTGGTTCATTTTGTTTAGGAGAAAATACCATAACTAAGAAAACAATCAAAAGAATAATTAAAACCAAAAGAAAAATACCACCACAAATCCACAATGTTTTTTCTTTTTTTGACAAAGATGCCCATTTCTTTTGAATTTTTTGTTTTAAACTTTCTTTTTGTTCTTTTTGAATTTCCTCTTTGGTTTCTAATTTTGTTTTAAAAATAAGTTCCGAATCTTCCATATTTTCATCAAAATCAGTTTGATATTCCATATCTTCAAGCATCTCCGTACTATCAGGTGTCTCCATATTATTTTGTAAGTTTTCTAAATCATTTAACTCTTTTGTTACTTCTAAGGCTTCGATGTTTGTTTCCTCTTCTTCATAATGATTGTCATTCATCCCTAGTCACTCTCCTATTCTTATTTAATTATATCAATGAAAAAGTAATTTTACAACTACAAAAAAGCCTTAGATAAAATATATTCTAAAAAAGAATTTTTTTTCTTTTAAAACTTTGATACAATAACGTTATCATAAAGAAAAAGAAAAAGCATATAATTTTTTAAGAGAAAAAAAGGAGCGCAAAAAAATGAAATTAAAGTTAAATAATAAAACCATTTCCATAGTAGTTGCTAAAGATTTTAAAACCAGATTATTAGGTCTTATGGGCAAAAAAAATATTGATTATGGTATGCTTTTTCCAAAATGTAATGGAATTCACACATATTTTATGAAAGAAGAAATAGATGTAATTGGTTTAAATCAAGACAATCAAGTAATTTATATTTATCGCAACGTTCCAAAAAATAAAATTGTAAAAATAAGTGAAGATGTGAAAAAAACTAGTATTTTAGAGCTTCCCGCAAATACTAGTCAAAAATTATATATTGGTTCCATTTTAAAATTTGAAGAATAATCTTCTTTTTTTATTTCCAAATAAATACATATCCATTAATTTCTACTTCATCGCCCTTTTTGGCCCCTAAACGTTCTAACTCTTCATCAATTCCCATTCCTTTTAATTTTCGGGCAAATCGTTCAATTCCTTCTTCTTCTGTAAAACGAGTCATTTGAAATAATTTTTCAATTTCTCGACCTTTTAAAATCCAAATATTGTCTTCTTTGGTAATTGTATAAGGTTTTTCATTTTGAAAACGATACACAATTGTACTTTCATAATCTTCATCCGTATATAGATTTTCTTTTTGAATCGTTTCTAATAAATCAGCTAAACTAATAAGTAAAGGTTCCACCCCCTCTTCTTTCATTGCGCTAATAGGAAAAACTTTTTTATCAGGATATTTTTGTTGAAATTTTTTTAAATTTTCTTCAAACTGAGGTAAATCTTTTTTATTTGCAATGATAATTTCTTCTTTTTTGGCTAACGCTTCACTATAAGAAGAAATTTCTTTTCGAATTGTTTCATAATCAGTAATGGGATCACGACCTTCTAAAGCTCCCATATCTAATACATGAGCAAGAATCCGAGTTCGAGATGCATGTTTTAAAAATTGAATCCCTAACCCAACTCCCTTTGATGCTCCTTCAATCATTCCCGGTAAATCGGCCAAAATAAAAGTTCTTTTATCTTTTAATTCCACAACTCCTAAATTAGGAGACAATGTCGTAAAATGATAACCTGCAATTTTTGGTTTCGAAGAAGTTACAACACTTAATAAAGTACTTTTGCCAACACTTGGCATTCCAATTAAACCAACATCAGCAATAAGTTTTAATTCACACCGAATATATCTTTCTTCTCCAGGTTCTCCTAATTCGGAAAAAGATGGAGCCGGTTTATCATGAGTAGCAAAGGCTGCATTTCCTCTTCCTCCACGACCTCCATGAGCGACAACAAAAGAATCATTAGCATCCACCAAATCAGCTAAAACTAAATCTGTATCTTCATCATATATAGTTGTTCCAGCAGGAACTTTGATAATCACATCAACAGCATTTTTTCCACGACTATTTTTGCTCGTACCATTTTCCCCTTTTTCAGCTTTAATAATTTTATGATATTTTAAATCAATTAAAGTAGATAATCCTTCATCAACGACAAAAATAATGTCGCCACCTTTTCCACCATTGCCACCATCAGGGCCACCCATAGGTACATATTTTTCCCGACGAAAAGAAGTACAGCCATCGCCACCTTTTCCCGCAATTAACTTCATTTTAACTTCATCAATAAACATAAACACCCCTCCTTATCATATTATTTCATTTTTTTTACAGCATATAAATTAAAACATTTTCTTTTTAAAACAATTGCTCCAATAAAAAACACAAGAGAAAAGAGCATCAATATTCCAGCCATCGTATAAGTTGCCCAATCATGATTTTTGGAAATCATTTCACTTAAGATTAAATAAACAGAAAAAAGTATTCCAAACGTTCCAATGATTTCTAATCTTAAAAAACGAACTTTCATTTCTTTTCCTTTTGGGGTTTCATAATATTTTTCTCGACATTCTTTTCTTTCCTCTTTTGTCATTCGCATGTATTTATTTTTCATGATACTTCACCACTCACATCATATCATAAAATCCTCTTTTTTCCTAGTTTTTTCTTTTCTAGCATACAATGAAATATGAATGATTTAAACAAAACATTGCAAGAATTAAATACGGAAGATATCATTTGGATTATTTCTCTTTTCACAGCTTCTTTTGCTATTTATTCTAATTATTTAGAACGAAACTATGTGTATACACATAATAAAAAAAGTAAAACTCGTTATAAAACCATTAATATTACAATTGGTGTAATTGCTTTTTTCATTTATCTTTATTTTTTTCTACTATCTTATCAAAGAATTCAAGAAAATAATACCATAAAACAACAAAAAATAAAAATCTACCAGCTTAGCTGGTAGTTTTATTATGCACTGAAAGTGCATCTTACTGGCAGCGCTAGATTGCGCT
>CANQEG010000031.1 GCA_947594705.1 uncultured Bacilli bacterium
TTTTAAATCACCACCTTCAAAAGAAAATACGAAATCTATTGTACAAGAAGGGAAGTAAGAAAAATGTCGAACGGTGTCGAAGAGGAAAAAAAGAAAAATAATTACCCTTAATTTTAATGAAACTTTTTAAAAATATACACTATTTTTATTACTTAAAGCTTAAATTGATTATTTTTTCATTTTCTTTTATAATACACATAGGTGATATCAATGACATTTTCAACAAAATTAAAAGAAGAAATATGCAATAAAGAAATAACTCGAATGGAAATTGTAAGTGAACTTTCATCTATGATAAGATATGATGCCAAAATAGAAAAAGAAAATATTACAATAACATTTGAAAACGGAAGTATCGCTAGAAGAGTATATAAAGATATCAAATCCTTATTTAATATAACTCCTCATATTATTATTCGAAATCAAAAACGATTAAGAAATAAACAAATATATATCTTAGAAATAAAAAATGAAACCATGGAAATATTAAAAACATTAAATATTTTAAAACCAATGCAAAGAGATTATTTAGGAACACCCGAAGAAATGATTGCCTATGTAAGAGGAACATTTTTAGTAACTGGTTCAATAAGTAATCCCAAAACGAGTGGTTACCACTTAGAATATGTTTTCTTGAAAGAACAAGATGCCAAATTTATAAATGAATTATTACATGAAATGAAATTTGATACCAAAATAACCGAACGAAATAATCGGTATATGGTATACTTAAAAAGTGCTGAAGAAATTAGCGATATGATTAGAATGTTTGAAGCCCCTCAAAGCCTATTTGAATTTGAAGACATAAGAATCTACCGAGACCATAAAAACATGGTAAATCGCCTAAACAATTGTGAACTTGCCAATCAAGAAAAAACGTTAAAAACCGGACTAAAACAAATGGAAGACATGGAATATCTAAAACAACATGATTTAATTGAATTATTAGATGAAAAAACGAAATTAATTATGGAATATCGTGTAAAATACCCCGAATGTTCTTTTCAAGAATTAGCCAATATTATCTCAGAAGAAACCGAATACAAAATAGGAAAAAGTGGGTTAAACCATCATTTTATAAAAATCAGAAAATTAGTAGAACAACATAAAAATAAAAAATAAGACCTTTTAGGAAAACTAAAAAGTCTAAAGAATTTCATCAATAAGTCCATAAGTTTTTGCTTCTTCACTAGATAAATAATGATCGCGATCCGTATCTTTTTCAATTTGTTTTAATGTTTTACCAGTATTAATTGCTAAAATTTGATTTAGTTTTTCTTTCATTTTTAAAATTCTTTCACAAGCAATTTTCATATCACTTGCTTGTCCTTCCATTCCTCCTAAAGGCTGATGAATCATTACATCGGCATTTTTAAGTGCACATCTTTTTCCTTTGGCACCACTGGAAAGCAAAAATGCTGCCATAGACGCTGCAATACCAACACAAATAGTTTTCACATCACTTTTAATATAATTCATAGTGTCATAAATAGCCATTCCACTAGTAACACTTCCTCCCGGACTATTAATATAAAGATAAATATCTTCTTTACTTTTACTATCTAAATATAAAAGCTCACTTACCACAATATTTGCATTTACATCAGTAATCTCTCCCGTTAAAAAAATAATTCGATCTTCTAAAAGTCTTGAATATAAATCATAAGCAATATTCGTATTATCAGTTTTTTCCAAAACGGTTGGAATCATATTCATTTGTTTTCACCCAATATTATTATAGAAACAAAAATAAAAAACTATTCAAAAAAAAGTAAACTTATGATAAAATATTTACGAAGAATAGAATGTAGGGGATATCATGCAAATAGAAATTACATATCAAAATCAAACCAAAAAATTTCCAAAAGAAACAACGTATTATGAAATTGCCAAAGCATTTGGAAAAAAAGATACCATTGCTGTAAAAATAGATAATGTTGTTGAATCTTTAGATACCAAAGCGATTGAAAATACTCAAATAGATTTTTTAAATGTAACGAGTTTAACTGGGTATAAAATATATCAAGCCGCATTAAAATTTATGTTTTTTGTTGCAGTCAAAGAAACATTCCCGGAAAGTGAAGTTCATTTCCTTCATAGTGTACCCAAAGGAATACTAAGTGAAATTGAAATATCACAAAATTTAATTAGTGAAGACATTTCTTTGATTAAAGGTAAAATGGCCAAAATGGTGGAAGAACATCATCGCTTTTTAAAATACAATTTAGAAGTAAAAGATGCCATTGGGTATTTAAATGAAAAAGGATACACTGAAAAAGCACAAAATATTGAAGCCCTTGCCAATGAAGTTGTAACGATGTATCGACTAAAAAATGAACTCAATTATTTTTATAACATTATGCCTTATGATACCAGTGTTATGAACCGTTTTGAATTAGTATTTTTAGGAAGAAATCGCGTAGTATTAGTTTGTCCAAATGTAGTAAGTGGTTCTAATGTTCCCGAATATGTTCATTATGAAAATATTGTAAATAACTTTATGAATACCAAACTTTGGTTAAGAAGAATGGGGGTATCTTACTTAGCCAATATGAACGAATTGGTGAGTAAGTCCAAAATAAATGAATTTATTGAATCCAATGAAATTATGTTTGATGGAGATATAAGATGTGCTTGTGATAAAATTATCTCGATGCGAGATGTTCGAATTGTGTTAATTGCCGGACCATCTTCCAGTGGAAAAACAACTACTATGAAACGATTAAGTATTATTTTACGAAGTAAAGGATTTGAACCAATTGGACTTTCTACTGATGATTTCTTTGTGGATCGTGCATCTACTCCTAAAACTGAAACTGGAGAATATGATTTTGAATGTTTACAAGCAATTGATTTAGAATTATTTAATAAAACATTACAAAATTTATTAAAAGGAAAAACAGTAGAGATTCCTGAATATGACTTTGTATCTGGAAAAAGAAAATGGAATAATAAAAAAATGACCTTAAAAGAAAATAGTATTCTATTAATTGAAGGGCTGCATTGTCTAAATGATGATTTGATTCCATTTATTGATGAAAAATATAAATTTAAAATTTATTTAAGTCCTTTTATACCTTTAAATATAGACCGGCATAATTATATTTCTACTTTAGATTTACGATTAATTAGAAGAATTGTTCGCGATAATCGAACCAGAGGAAAAAGCGTTTCTGA
Organism: uncultured Bacilli bacterium; assembly: GCA_947594705.1. Classification (GTDB taxonomy): domain Bacteria; phylum Bacillota_I; class Bacilli_A; order RF39; family UBA660; genus Ventrenecus. The sequence continues at coordinate 3,178 of CANQEG010000031.1, forward strand.
AACAATTGCCGAATGGCAAGTAGTAAGAAGTGGCGAAGAAAAATATATTTTTCCGTATGTGTACCAAGCAGATATGTTAATTAATACGGCCCTTGCTTATGAACTTGGTGTATTAAAAATATATGCAATTCCTCTTTTGCATTCAGTAAATATTGATTCTCCATATTACAATGAAGCTCGAAGATTAATTTATAGTTTACAAGTATTTTTTGCCATACCAAGTGAATATGTTCCCAAAACATCTATTTTAAGAGAGTTTATTGGGTAAAAGAAAGGAAAGATGAAAATGATAAAAGTAGCAATTAATGGATTTGGAAGAATAGGTCGGTTAGCATTAAGAGAGATTTTAACTGGAACTGATTTTGACATAGTCGCGATTAATGATTTAACAAGTGCAGAAGATTTGGCCTATTTATTAAAATATGATACCAATCATCGCCGTTTTCATGAAGATAAAATATCGTTTGAAGAAAATTATATTGTGATAAATAATGAAAAAAAGATACCTGTATTTAGTGAAAGTGATCCATCCTCTTTGCCATGGAAAAGTTTAGATGTCGATTTAGTATTAGAATGCACAGGCCATTTTACAAGTGAAGAAAAAGCTCGTAAACACATTGAAGCAGGAGCTAAAAAAGTTTTAATCTCTGCTCCTGGAAAAGGAGAAATGAAAACAATTGTATATGGTGTCAATGAAAATATCTTAGATGGAACTGAAGAAATTATCTCTGCCGCCTCTTGTACCACCAATTGTTTAGCCCCTGTCGTAAATGTTTTAGAAGAAAATTTTGGCATTATAAAAGGGTATATGAGTACAATTCATGCCTATACCAATGACCAAGTAACATTAGATGTAGCTCATCCAAAAGGGTATCAATCTAGAAGAGGAAGAGCGTGCGCTATGAATATTGTTCCATCCTCTACCGGAGCTGCCAGTGCAATTGGTAAAGTAATTCCCAAACTAGAAGGAAAATTAAATGGAGTTGCTTACCGAGTACCTGTAAGTGATGGCTCAATGATTGATTTAGTAGTCGAATTAGAAAAAAATCCTAGTGTTGAAGAAATTAACGAAGCGTTAAAAGCAAAAGAATCTGTAGTTTTAAAAACTACTATGGATCCTATTGTTTCTAGTGATATCATTGGCAACAAAGTAGGAGCATTAGTAGATTTATCTCTTACAAGTAAAATAGAACAAGAAGGAAAATCACTTGTAAAAGTAGTTGCATGGTATGACAATGAATTAGGATACACAGCCCAAATGATGCGAACAGCAAAATGTTTATTCAAAGTAAAATAGCTCAAGAAAAGCTATTTTCTTTTTCTAAATTCCAAAACTTTCATTGCTAATTGATGTCATTTTGGGTATAATAAATAAGAAAGTAGGTGTCTTATGAAACAACGATTACAAAATATGAATGTAGAAAATAAAAAAGTTGTTTTAAGAGTTGATTATAACGTACCAGTTGTAAACAATATTATACTAGATGATACCAAAATAAAATTATCATTAGAAACAATAGAGTATTTAATTTCTAAAAATTGTAAAATTATTATTTTAAGTCATTTTGGTAAAATAAAAACAGAGATAGACAAAGAAACCAATTCTTTAGAAAAAATTGCCAACAGATTAAGTGAGCTTGTGAAAACAGAAGTATATTTTTCTAAAGAAAATTTTGGAGCAAATGTAATAAAACGAGTAAATGAATTAAAACCAAAAGAAATATTAGTATTAGAAAACACCCGCTTTTTAGATGTTCCAAAAAAATTAGAAAGTGGTTGTGATCCTCAACTTTCAGAATTTTGGGCAAGTTTAGGGGAAGTGTTTGTCATGGATGCGTTTGCATCTAGTCATCGCCGCCATGCTTCTACCTATGGAATTACCGAATTTTTACCAAGTTGCATCGGCTTTCTAATGCAAAAAGAATTAGAAGCGATAGATAAATACATATTTCAAGCCAAACATCCGTTTACAATCATCATGGGCGGAGCTAAAATGGATGATAAAACAGAATTAATGGAAGCTCTACTTCCGCAATGCGATCATTTAATTTGTGGTGGAGGCATTGCCAATACTTGCCTAAAAACCCTTGGGTTTAATATCGGGGAATCTATATATTCCGAAAAACCTGAAATTGAAGAAAAAGTAAAACAATTTTTATTAGACTACAAAGAAAAAATCATCTTACCATTAGATGCAATCGTAGGAAGTACCTATGATTCAAATTATATTCAATATAAATTAATTGATAAAATTGAAGATAATGAAATTATTTTTGATATAGGAATCAAAACATTAGACAAAACAAAACCTATTATCAATGAAAGCCAAACCATCTTTTTAAATGGAACAGTTGGAAAATATGAAAATCAAAAGTATGCCAATGGAACCAAAGAACTTTTACAAATATTAAAAGAATCACAATCTGCAGTTATAGTAGGGGGTGGTGATGCTGCATCAAGTGTAAGAAATTTGGGATTTGAAGATGCATTTACGTATATTTCCAGCGGTGGTGGTGCAACACTAGAATACATTGCCACTCACGAACTCGTTGCCTTAGATAATATCAAAGAAGAAGGTGAAGTTATTGAAACCCTTGATATATAATTTTAAAATGGAACATACCATGAAAGAAATGTTAGAATTAAAAAAAGAGTTTGAAAAAGAATCTACTGATAATGTCTATCTTGCCCCAGCTACTTGTTATTTACCTATTATGCACTCTTACAAATATCATTTGTGCGCCCAAACCATTTCATTAAAAAGAAACGAAACCAATACTGGAGAAACTTCCGCGAATGCATTGCAAAGTTTAGATGTTACTGCAGTTTTAATTGGACACGATGAATGCAAAGATACCATCGAAGAAAAAATAAACAAAATAAAATCAGTATTACAAGCTAAAATAAAACCATTTATTATTCTTACAGATACCAAACAAGATCAAGATTATCAATATACATTTCAAAAACTAACGGGACAAATAAGAGCAATATTTTCCCAAATACCAGAAAAATATTATTCGGAATTAACCTTTATTTATAAACCAAGTTGGCAAAAAACAGAAGAACTAAGTACTGATTATTTAGCTAATCTTTTTTATCAATGTAAAGAAGAAACCAAAAGAGATTACAAAGTTACAATTCCTATTTTATTTGGAGGCTACATTCCCGAAGGAAAAGAAACAGAATATTATTCTAATGAAAATATTGATGGATTACTACAAGAACAAACAAAAAGAAAATAGTGAAAAATGCTTCAAAAAAGTATTTTTTTTATGGAAATTTTATAAATTATGACATAATTCGACAAAATTAGACACAATTCGACAGAATAAGACAATATCTTCTCTTTCCTTTCGACCAAATCTTTGATACGATAAATGTGCGAGTTGTTGTAGAGGTACTATGTAAGGAGAAAGAAAAATGAAAAATCAAATCAATGCATTAGTAGTAGACGACAACAAGGACTTCACGGAAAGTGTTTCTAAGTTTTTTAAAGGAAACGAAAGTATTAAAGTAGATAAGGTGTTTGAAGATGGCGATCATGTCGTAGAGTATTTAAAAAGTCATCCGGAAATTAATATTATCTTAATGGATTTAGTATTACCAAAAAAAGATGGTATGGAAATTTTAGAAGAATTACAAAGTTTAGGAATTAGAAAACATATCATTTTATTAACAAGTTATCGAAAAGATTATGCAATAAAAATGACCTGCAATTTTGATATTGATTATTATATGATTAAACCTTGTGATTTAAAATCATTAGAAAAAAGAATGAAAGAAGTATGTTTAGAAAGAACGGAAGGATTATATCAAGAGAAAAAAGTAAATTATGAAGCCCAATTAAAAATTACGAATATGCTTCATGAACTTGGAGTTCCTTCTCAATTAAAAGGGTATCAATATCTACGGGAAGGAATATTAATGCTATATGAAAAAACTGGTTTAGTTGGAGGAATTACCAAAGAAGTGTATCCTGAAATTGCGATTCGTTATCAAACTACTCCCTCAAGAGTAGAAAGAGCCATTCGCCATGCAATAGAAATAAGTTGGAATAGAGCAAACTATGAAATCATGGATAAAATGTTTGGCCATAGTATAGATTATGATCGAGCAAAACCAACAAACTCTGAATTTATGGTTACTTTATCAGATGCTTTAAGATTAGAGTCTAATAGAGTTAGGATTTATGCCTAGCTTTTTTTAGTTATTAAAAAATTTAGAAAATAATATGATATATATTGAATTTTGATAAATATAAATTTTACATTTCCTAAATTTAATGTTAAAATTAAAATAAGGAGTGTAGATAAATGGAAAAAAAGGGATTTACATTAGTGGAGTTAATGGTTGTTATAGTAATACTAGCTGTATTAGCTTTAATTGCCGTTCCAGTATATACAGGGGTACGAGAAAATGTAAGTGAAAGTGTATATGAATCCAAAATTGAAGAAATACTAAGTAAATCAGAACAATACGCTGAAGAAACAGGAAAAGTTGTTTTTGATGTGAAATCATTAATAGAAAACGGCCAATTAAGTGCTGACAATGAACAAGGAGAATATAAAGATCCTAGAGATGGTCGTGACATGGGATGTGACATTATCAACATCACTTATGAAAATGGTTCCTATCAAGGAAAAATAAATCAAAATGAAGACAAATGCTATTCTGAAGAAGAATTAGAAAATCTATATGGAATGATCGAATTATATGTAGTTGATGCTAGCGAGAACGAAATAGCCCAAAGTAATGAGTGGATGAAACAGCAAAAAATAAAAGTAAAGTATCGTTTCAAAGAAGAATATCAACATTTAGAAGCCAATATCAAAGAAATATTTTGGACTGGTGGCGAAGAAAAAATTTGTGAAAAAGATACTTTAAAAGATTGTGAAAGTTATGAAATTGAAACGACCAGTGTCAGAAATGTCTTAACGAATATTACAATTCATGTTCAATTAGATATAAGTGGTGGAGAATTAATTAGTAGTGCTAGTAAAGAAGTAAAACTAGATATTGAAAAGCCTACTGTTTTAGCAGGAAGTATTGTAATTGATAATGATGTAGATATCAGTAGCAAAAGAAAAGTAGAATTTGAATTAAGTGATGGAAGTGGAAGTGGCGTCAAAGAATATAGTTTAGTAACAACAAAAACTTGCCATGGAGCAAGCTATAAAAGTGCTAGTGATGGCATTCAAACAGAATATTTAAATGATGGAACATATTATATCTGTGTAAAAGATAAAGTGGGAAACGAAACGGAAGATAGTGATTTAGATAAAACGGAAAATCAAATTCAAGTATCAAATGTTGTAACAGGAACACCAACAATCAAAAATGCAAGAATAGAATCAAGAAATGCAAGTTATAATACCAATCGTGTAAATATAATAATTGAAGCATATAATGGCTCTAATACAACCACAGGATTAAGAATGTGTATCTCAAAAACAGGATTTTTAAATGGATGTAGTTGGCAAAATTATACGAATCGAATAGATAACTACTTATTAACCGATCGAGAAGATATTTATGATGGAGTTAATCGTAAAATATATGTATCTATTCAAGATTCAGCTGGAAACGTTGTAAGTAGAGAAGCCAATTATACGGTTTATAGTTATTGCCAACAAAAAAATCCAAGCAAAGTATATACAGATGCTGATTATGGTAGTTGTAGTGTCCTTTGTGGTGGCGGAGTTCAATATCGAAGATATAAAATTGTCGATAAATATTTTAGCGGTTATACTTGTAGTACCGGCCAAGATCGTAGGACATGTAACAATCAAGATTGCTGTTCAAAAACTGAAATCTCTAGCTATGGAAGCTGGTCATCTTGTAGTGCATCATGTGGTTCAGGAACAAAAACAAGAACAGAATATAGAGTTTCATCTTATGATGGAAGATCATGTCCATCTACTACGCAATCAAAAAGCTGTAGTTCCTCTTGCTCTAGTAGCGATGGTGGAGGCGGCGGAGGCGGCGGCGGAACCTCTTGCTGTGATTACTCAACCGGTACCGTAGATTGTTGTGGTGCTGGCGGTTGCAGTGGACCAGGATGCTAGGATGATAGATATGAAAAAAAAGATAATAATAGTAACATCAATAATTTTAGGATTACTTTTAATACTTCTTGTGTTTCTTTTCTTTTGGTTATCTCCTAAAAATGATTTCTCTAAAATCGCCGAAAAAAGTTGGAATAATTATCATGCGGAATTAGAATATAACAATGAAAAAATATCAATGGAAGTAAATGCAGAATATTCCTCCATTCAATATGTAAATAGTACTGGAACTTATGTATACATATTAGATGGTAAAGATCTCGTTTTATTCCATGTACTAGAAAATAAAACAACCGATATCTTTAATTTTTACAAATATGATAATGAAAAACCTGAAGATAATGATGTTTCTAAAATTTATGATAAAATGAAATTTTTCTTAATAACTTCTGACTACCAAGAAATTTGGGATAATATTAATATTACTTTAACAAAAGAAAGTGTTGGTACCATCAAAAGTTTAATTAATATTATTTCAGGGACTGAAATAGATACGGACGCATTAGAAGAATGGGAATGCCAATATAAAATTAGTGATGACACAATAAAAGAAATATCTTGTAAAGAAAATAATTCAGAAATATTTAAAATTGCATTTAGCGAATTTAATTCTATTGATAAATCTAAATTATTAAAAATAAAATATGGACAAGTGGATTATGATAAAGAAGATTATGTAATTCAATCAAATGATTAATTCATAGTATTAAATAATTTATGAAAGGATAAAACAAAATGAAAAAAATATGTATGGTCATATTAGATGGTTTTGGATATAGTGAAAACAAATTAGGGAACGCCGTTATGATGGCACCTCCTACCCATTTTTTAGAACTATGGAATAAATACCCTCATTCTCTTTTAGAAGCGAGTGAAGAGAAAGTGGGACTAGAACCCGGCCAATTTGGAAATAGTGAAGTAGGACACATGACGATTGGTGCCGGAAGAAAAATAAAACAAAGCATTGCTTTAATAAACGATTTTTTAGATGAAAAACCAATGGAAAATGAACAATTTCAAAATATGATTACCAAATATCATGAAACCAAAAAAAGAATTCATGTAATTGGCCTATTGAGTGATGGAAAAGTTCATTCTAGTTTAGACCATTTTCTAAAATTAATTGATGTCTTTGCCAAAGAAAATGTGAAAGATGTAATATTTCATGTAATCAGTGATGGTCGAGATACCGAAACTACCTCATTATATACATACATATTAGAATTAGAAGAAAAATTAAAAGCCAAAGATGTCGGAAAAATTGGCTCTATTTGTGGTAGATACTATGCTATGGATCGAGACAAAAACTGGGACAGAACCCAAAAATACTATGATTTATTAACTACTGGAGTAGGGGTAAACACACCCAATATTCCCTTAATGCTTCAAAAATGTTATGAAAAAAATATTACGGATGAATTTATTCCGCCTTTAAAAACGCATAACTTTGATACAATTCAAGATGGTGAGACCATTTTGTGGATGAATTATCGTACGGATAGAGCCAAACAAATTATAAGTACCTTTGTAAATCAAGTAGAAGAAATAAATCAAAAAAATATCAATGTAGATGTGTATTCATTTTTACCAATTGATCCTAAAATTAAAACCAACTTTTTTATGGAAAGAGAAGAAATAACAAATCCTTTAGGAGTATATTTATCAAAATTAGGGTTAACAGAAGCACGTATAGCCGAGACTGAAAAATATGCCCACGTAACCTACTTTTTTGATGGTGAAAAAAATAATTCTTTAGAAGGATGTCAGAAGTTTTTAATTCCTTCTCCCAAAGTAAAAACTTATGATTTAAAACCAGAAATGAGTGCCATTGAAGTAACCAAAAAGACAATTGCATGTTTAGAAAAAGATTATGATTTTATTTTAGTAAATTATGCCAATCCTGATATGGTCGGACATACAGGAGTTTTAGATGCGGCTATAAAAGCGTGTATTACAGCCGATTTTTGTTTAAATGTGGTAGCGCAAAAATGTGAAGAAAACTTTTATACGTTAGTAGTTCTTGCTGATCATGGAAATGCCGATCAAATGATAGATGAAAAAGGGCATCCAGTCACAACTCATACACTAAGCAAAGTGCCATTTATTATAACCGATCCAAAAATTAAATTAGCGCCCTCTGGAGACTTAACCAATGTAGCACCAACCGTATTAGAATATATGGATATTGCTTTTCCTAAAGAAATGAGAGATACAAAAAGCTTAATAATAAAATAATTTTATGAATAAAGAAATAAGGAGTCTAACTATGAAGAATAAAAAAGGATTTACGTTGGTAGAATTAATGGTCGTCATTGTTATATTAGCTATATTAGCTTTAATTTCTGTTCCTATATATACAGGAATAAGAGAAAATGTGAATAATAGCATATATGAAGCTAAGATAAAAGAATTATTAACAAAAGCAGAAGAATATGCCGAAGAAAGTGGTCGAGTTGTATTCTCGATAAAAACATTAATTGAAAATGGTAAAATAAGTGCAGATAATGAAACCGGAGAATATAAAGATCAGCGAAGCGAAAGAGATATGTCTTGTGATGTGATTAATGTCAAATATGAAGATAATAGTTATCATGCCAATTTAACAGAAAGTGATGTTTGTTATGAAGAAGAAGAGTTAGAAAATCTTTATGGAATGGTCGAACTTTATGTAACAGATGAAGCAGGAAATGAAATAGACACCACAGATTGGCAAAAATATCAAAAAGTAAAAGTCCAATATCGAATGAAAACAGGGTATGAGAATCTAAAAGAAAACATCAAAGAAATACTATGGACTGGAGGAGAAGAACGAATCTGTAATAAAGAAAATTTAGAAAAATGTGCTAGTTACGAAATTGAAACAACAAGTGTAAGAAATGTCAAAGTAAATATTCGGGTAACAGTCGAAACCACTGGTGGAGAATTATTTAGTAGTAATAGCAAAGAAATTAAATTAGATATTGAAAAACCAGTAGTATTAGATGGAAGTATTATCTTAAATAATGAAGTAAATACCAGTGGAAAAAGAAAAGTAGAATTTGAATTAAGTGATGGATCAGGAAGTGGAGTAAAAGAATATAGTTTAGTAGCAAATAAAACCTGTCAAGGAGCAAGCTATAAAAGTGCGAGTGATGGCATTCAAACAGAATACTTAAATGATGGAACGTATTATATCTGTGT
>CANQEG010000032.1 GCA_947594705.1 uncultured Bacilli bacterium
AAAATTTTATTTAACTAAAAAGAGAGCCATTTACTTAATATGCCCTCGTTTTAGTATGTCTTAGTCTGAATAGTTACCCTTAGTTTGATTTCTTTTTTTCTTTTGTTTGGCATATCATGTATTGGGTGATACAATGAATGAAATAGAAGAAGCACTACAAAGACATTATCAAAGAAGAGGTGGAAAAATAAAGAAAGAAACGAATCGAATTAGCAAATGTTTTACCAAAGTATTACTGAGTATTATTTTACTGTTATGTTGTACGATATATATGAAATTAAAACCAGAGAATAAAGAAATTTTAGAAAAAAATATTTTTGAAAATAATTTGGCTTTTACCAAAGTAAATGATTGGTATACGAATACATTTGGGAGTATTTTACCAAGTGTAACAGAACCGAAAGATACACTTGTATCTTCAAATTCTTTCGTCAAAGAGCCTTATTTAGATGGGTATAAAGTATTGGCAACTAAGGATAGTGCGATTGCCAATTTGGCTAGTGGTCTATTTGTGTTTCAAGGCGAAAAAGAAGGGTATGGCAATACGTTTATTTTACAAGGAGTGGATGGAGTAGATATTTGGTATGGCGGAATAAAAGATAGTGATTTAACTTTATATGACTATGTAGATGCCGGGACAATTTTAGGAGTTTCTATAGAAGATTACTACTATTTAGCCTTTCAAAAAGATGGGAAGTTTATAACGTATGAAGAATATTTTGAACAAGTTTCATCTTAATCTTACTACCTATCTTTTTTTCTTGATTGCCTTTCTTTGTGGCTATTTTAAAGTAACCATCATCATTTTTTTCATTGTCATTATGCATGAACTAGGTCATGTGCTTATGATTAAAAAGTATGCTTATAAAATTGTCAAAGTAGAAATTTATCCCTTTGGTGGAATTACGACAGTCGATAAACCGATCAATACTCCTTTAAAAGAAGAAATGATGATTGCTATTTCCGGTGTTTTAATGCAAATAGGATTACAAATTTTCATGTTGTTTTGGTATATAAAAGGTGGAATAGCAATAAATACATATTCTTTATTTTCTAAATATAATGGAGTTATCTTTTTCTTTAATTTACTTCCTATCATTCCTTTAGATGGAAGTATTTTCATGCATTCTTTTTTAGAAAAATGGCTGAGTTATGAAAAAGCTCTTTTTTGGTATGATGTATGTTCTTGTTTCTTTTTTCTTCTTTTTTTATGTAGTTTGTGGTTTTTTCATTTAGAAAATTATTTTATCTGTGGTATTTTAATTGGTCAATTTTTTCTTTGGAAAAAACAAGAACCATTTTTGATTCATCGTTTTTATTTAGAACGGCATTTATATGAGTTTCCTTATCGAAAAATTTGTAGTCATGAAGTAAAAGATATTCATAAGCTTCGGAAAGAAACATTACACTTTTTTAAACATCAAGATTATTACATTCCTGAAAAGGAACTTCTAAGGGAATATTTTTCGTAAAATGTTTGACAAAATAAGGGGTTTTTGGTAGAATGAATATGTTTTAAAAAGAAGCGATGCTTTTATTTTAAAAACCGCTCAAGACAGGTGTATAAAATACTTAAATTTGTTAAGTTACCTTTCCTTGGCGAGTCTTATATATAAAGGAGGGAAAAAATGAAAGCAATATTTGTAACTGGTGGAAAACAATACTATGTAGAAGAAGGAAGCGTTATCTATGTAGAAAAGTTACCAGAAGAAGTAGGAAAAGAAGTTACGTTTGAAGAAGTTTTATTTGTTGATGGTGTTGCTGGTTCACCTACAGTAAAAGGTGCGAAAGTAATTGCCGAAGTAAATAAACATGGACGTCAAAAGAAAATTAAAGTATTTAAATATCGTCCTAAGAAAAAATATCGTAAAACACAAGGACACAGACAACCGTATACCAAACTTACGATTAAGAAAATTGTGAAATAATGATTACAGTAACAATCAAGAAAAATAAAAACGAGATCAAACAAATCGAAATGAAAGGGCATGCACTTTATGATACGCTCGGAAAAGATATTGTCTGTGCGGGAGTATCTAGTATTTTAACAACAACTGTAAATGCCATATTACGTTTTAATGAAAATTATATTCGTTTTCATGAAGCAAAAACTTTTGTTTTAGATGTTCTCGTTTGGGATGATGTAGTAGAAAAATTATTAATAAATATGATAGATTTATTGAAAGAACTTTCTATTTCATACCCCGAAAATATTAAAATTAGAGAGGAAGAGATATAATGAGATTGATGGTTTTAGATATTCAACGATTTGCTCATGTTAAAGCGCAAGGTTCTACCAAAAATGGTCGTGATTCTGCTGGTCGTCGTTTAGGAGCAAAAGCTGCCGATGGTTCTAAAGTTTCAGCAGGAAGTATTTTATATCGTCAAAGAGGAACAAAAATTTATCCTGGAGCAAATGTTGGAATGGGAAAAGATCATACTTTATTTGCTAAAATAAATGGAGTCGTTCGTTTTGAAAGACTTGGCAAAAGTAAGAAAAAAGTGAGTGTTTACGAAGTTTAGTAAGCACTTTTTTTTGTAAAAAAATGTCAAACTTTCCATTTTCAAAATAAAAAAACTTGTTTCGGGGGGGGGGTATTTGTGCTAAGATTACTATTGTAAAGATAGTAATTTTTTTAAGTTCAATATTGAGATTATAACTAAATAGTTATAAAATAAAGATATGACATAATATGACACGATAAGAAACATAATAAGAATGAAAGAGGTAAGAGAAATGGAAAAAAGAAAGAAAACATTATTAATTTTAGGATTATGTATTTTTACATTAGCATTAGTAGGTTTATCTTATGCTTTTTGGCAAATAACTTTACAACAAACAGATGAAAATGTAGTATATACTAGTTGTTTGCAATTTGATTTTACAGATGAAAATGATATACATTTATTAAATGCATACCCTATGACTGAAGAAGAACAAATAATGTTTTTTGAAAATGAAACACCATATCATTTTACCATAAAAAATGAATGTGCAAGTAAAGCCAATTTATCAATTAATTTAGAAGTATTACCAGTAGGGACTGATGAAACTCAGTTAGATGATGAATGGGTAGATGTAGTACTATATGAAGGAAAAGAAAAGATAAATGTAGATGAAACAACCATATTAAATCAATCAGATGAAAATGGTCATTATAAATTAACCGCGAGCGATGTCAATGATAATAGATTATTAGAGGAATCAGAAAAAGCGTATACATTACATAATTTTACAATAGAAAAAAATGAAACCAAAGATTTCAGTATGTATTTATTATTAGATGAAGATACCCCGTTAGAAACAGAAGAAGGTAAAAAAACAACAAATGCTCATTGGAAAGGAAAAGTAACCATCAATGCAGCATATAAGAAACCAGATAAAGGAATGTTAAGAAAAATAGAAATAATTCCTCAAATTAACCAAGAATGTATGGAAGAATTACAAGATGAAGAGCAATGTACAATAGAAATGCCAGATACAAAAGGAATGAGAGGATATACCGAACAAATCACCAAAATAATAATAGAGAATACATTAACACCACATGAAGATGCAGAACAATCATTTGATGAAAGTGCTGAAGAAGATAATAGTGTAAAAAGTTATTTAGTATCAAATGTAGAAGAAGAAGGAACATACACAGCCTATATACAAGCAGATGGAAAAGTAAAAGCAAATTATGATAGTTCATACTTGTTTGCGGGTTATGGGAAAGTAACGGAAATAGATGGACTAGAGAATTTAGATACCAGTAAAACAGAAAATATGAGTTATATGTTTGCTTTATCTAGTTATAATGATAACTCTAGTTCAATAGAAACATTAGATGTATCATCTTTAGATACAAGTCAAGTAACAGATATGAGTAGGATGTTTTATGGTATGAATCTGTTAACAACTTTAAATTTAGGGGAACAATTTAACACAAGCAAAGTAACAGATATGAGTTATATGTTTATAAATATGGAAGCTTTAACCGAGTTAAATTTAGGAGAGCGTTTTGATACCAGTAAAGTAACTGATATGAGTTATATGTTTGACCATATGACTAATTTAGCTAATTTAGATTTATCAAAAAGTAATTTTGATACAAGCAATGTAACTGATATGAGTTATATGTTTTATAATATGGAATCATTAACCGAATTAAATTTAGGCGACCAATTTGACACAAGTAAATCAAAAAATATGGAAGAGATGTTTGGTTGGGTAACATCTTTAACAACATTAAATTTAGGAGAATCATTTGATACTAGCCAAGTAACCAATATGAGAAAGATGTTTTACGATATGGAAGCATTAACTACACTAGATTTATCACAAGGCAATTTTGATACAAGTAATGTAACTAATATGAGTAGTATGTTTTCTAATATGAGGGCATTAACCAATTTAACTTTAGGAGAACAATTTGATACAAGCCAAGTAACAGATATGAGTGGTATGTTTACTCTAATGAGTTCTTTAGATACATTAGATTTATCTCAATGTAATTTTGATACAAGAAATGTAACTGATATGAATAGAATGTTTTCTGGAATGACTTCATTAACCACATTAAATTTAGGAGAACATTTTAATACAGGTAATGTAACTGATATGTTGCAGATGTTTTATAGTGATTCTCAATTAAATTCAATAGAATATGGAAATCAATTTATTCATAATGAAAATACTGATATAACTAATATGTTTTATGATTGTCCTGCTCCTAAACCAGATGCTAATACTCATGAGTCTTGGGCTAATGTTACTTGGGACTAGTCAAAAAAATGTAAAAAGTAATAAAAAACTGTTTTGGTGGGTTGTGACAAGAAAGATTATAAACATAATAAAGTATAATGGGGTGTTTTACTTAGTGTCAAATAATTGCCAACTTGTTTTTTTATTTCTTTCATGTTATGATAAATCTGTAATAAAATAGAATTAGAATAAAAAGGAAGGAGGCCAAGCACTATGTGGTGGTTCTGGTGGATGTTCCGTTAATCAATTTTTGATAACGGAGAAGGAACGATTTATTCGTTCTTTTTTTATGTAAAATAATTGTAAAATATAGGATTCTTTTCATTTCTTTATTCTTTTTATGATAGAATAAAAATAGAAAGTAGTGATGATATGGAAAAAACAAAAACTTTATTAAAAACAGTAAGTGTGTATTTGGTATACTTTTTGTATTCTTATCTTTTAGGACTATTTGGCTTAACAGATAATTTATGGGCATGTTTAATTGCTGATTCTCTTTTCTTAATATTTATCGTAGCTATGTATTTGAAAGGCTTACAAAAAGACTGGGAAGAAATTAAAAAAGAATACTCATTAAAACGAATGTTGAAAGTAATTTTGTTTGTAGTATTGGGGTCTATTGCCATTAATGTTATTTTATCTCTTTTAGCGATGATCTTTTTCCCAGAATCTACGGCGGATCAAAACACTATGTCGATGCAAAATATGGCAACCGTTTCAATCGTTTATACGGTCTTTAAGGCGATGATATTTGGTGGTATTGCCGAAGAAATTTTATTTCGTGAATCTTTAAGTGATTGCATTTCTAACGATGTGTTACTAATATGTATTAGTTCGATTATTTATACGGGAATGAATTTTGTCTTTACCAATGTACAATTTTCAATTGATCAATTACTTGCATATTTTTTACCAGCCTTGTTCTTTAGTTTAATGTATGTAAAAAACAATCGTAATATAGTAGTGATTATGATTGCCAAAGCTGTATTTAATTTAATACCATTAACATTTACAATTATGAGTATTATGGGTGTTATGTAAATGTAAAAAAGAAAGGAAAAAAGGGTTATGAAAGAACAACAAAAGTTTATTTTACTAAGCATTCTTTTTGTTCTTGTGGCAGTGAGACTTACTGCTTCTTTTTCCCTTTTTGCAATCAAACAAAGTCAAATTGAAACAATAAATGTAAAAAATTTACAAGATAATAGCATTGCAATTTCCAATCAAAAAACCAAAATCATCAAAACCGAAACCAAAGAATACTATTATTATGAAGTAGAAGATTATGAACGTGATTTGAGTTATTCTTGGCAATTTAAAAAAGATCCAAATAAAAATATTTCTGTGGAAGATAGTTTATATATTACTGAAGATTTACGACTTTCTCTTGATGCTAGTACCAGTGGAGCCAAAGAAATTGAAGAAAAAGTCGATCAAAAAAAACTAATTGTATCGTTTGATTATCATGGAGATTTACCTTTAAAAACAGCCGTAAAAATTAATGTTTCTAATAAATTTCATGATGGAGAACATTTATATTTATATTATTATAATCCTACCAATGATACTATTGAATATATTATGAAAGATGTCAAAGTAGAACATGGGTATGTTGAATTTCAAATCGAACATTGTTCAGATTACTTTTTAACTGGCGCGGTCGTAAATGATGCTGTAAATAATCCTAAAAGTGTAAACTTTATTATTATTGGTTTAGTAGTAGTGGTGTTTATTTTAATCGCGGTTACATTAATTCAATCGAAAAACAAATAAATTTGTTTTGACAATCAATTATCTTTTTGTTACAATGTTTTTGTTGATGAAGACGCTACCTTACAAATAGCTGAGTCAAATCGTCGAAGTTCGATACACTAATAAAGATAGAATATTCTATGAATTAGGGTGGTACCACGGATTCTTATTCGTCCCTTAATACATAGAATTTTTTTATGGAGGGAAAAATATGAATTGTTATGAAGATTTAAAATGGCGTGGTTTAATTAAAGATATTACAAGTGAAGAATTAATTGAAAAATTAAATCATGAAAGTCTTACCTTTTATATTGGTACAGATCCTACCGCTGATTCTATGCATATAGGACATTATTCTTCATTCTTGATATGTAAGAGACTCGCTCAATACGGACACAAACCACTTCTTTTAATTGGTGGGGCAACAGGAAGAATAGGAGACCCCAAACCTAGTGCCGAAAGAGAAATGAAAACAATAGAAGAAATTGAAAAAAATACATTAGGACTTTCAAAACAAGCCAAAGAAATATTTGGTTTTGAAATTGTCAACAATTGGGATTGGAGTAAAGATATCAATTTTATTGATTTTTTAAGAGATTATGGCAAATTTTTTAATATTAATTATATGTTAGATAAAGATATTATTAGAAGAAGATTAGATACGGGTATTACGTATACCGAGTTTTCTTATATGATTATGCAATCCCTTGATTTTTTACATCTTTTTGAAAATAGAAATTGTATCTTACAAGTCGCAGGTTCCGATCAATGGGGCAACATTACCGCCGGAATTGATTTAATCAAAAGAAAAACTGGAAAAGATGCATATGGTTTAGTAATGCCTTTAATACTAGATAAAAATGGCAATAAATTTGGTAAAAGTGAAGGCAATGCATTATGGCTTGATAAAAATAAAACTTCTTCTTATGAAATGTATCAATATTTAATTAATACCGATGATACTTTAGTAATCGATTATTTAAAAAAACTTACCTTTTTAACCAAAGAAGAAATAGAAAGTATTGAAAAAGAACATTTAGAAAGTCCCGAAAAAAGAATTGCCCAAAAAGAACTTGCCAAACAAATTATTACTGATATTCATGGAGAACAAGAATACATTCATGCCAAAGAAGTTTCCGAAGCCTTATTTACAGGAAATGTTTCTAATTTAAATGATGATGAAATTGAAAGTGTGTTTAAAGGAGTACCCGTAATTTCTTATGAAAATATACCTCTGTTAGAATTTCTTGTCAAAACTGGAATTTGTTCTTCTAAAAGAGAAGGAAGAGAATTTTTACAAAATAAAGCCATAAGTGTAAATGGTGAAATCGTAAGTGATGAAAATTTTGTTTTAACAGATAAAAAATATAATCTAATAAGAAGAGGAAAGAAAAAGTATTATTTGATCAAAAAGTAATTTCTTTTTCTTTTTTTGTATCTTGTAATTTTACATAGAGAATGGTAAAATTTTAAATAGGAAGTAGGGATAATATGTTACTAGAAGATCAAACCTTTTTACAAACGATTCGAAAAAATATCAAAGAATCCTTTTTAATACCTGCACTTTTTTTACTGTTTGCCATAATATTATTAATTAATCCAGAACATTTCTTAAAAATGGCTGTGACTATATTTGGGTATGGAAGTATTTTTTTAGGAATACTAAATTTGGTGTTTTATTTTCGAACGGATGAAAAAATGCGCCTTTTTAATCGCCAAATGTTTCAAAGTGTAATATTACTTTCCTTTGGAGTGATTTCTTTTTTTCAAAGTAATTTAATTGAAGATATGATTTATTTTTTACTTGGTTCTTATTATTTATTTCAAGGTGCCAATCGAATTGAATTATCTGTGAATTTAAAAAGTTATACAGAAAAGTTTTGGATTTTTTCTCTGGTTCTTTCGTTTTTAGAACTTATTCTAGCCATTTTATTAATGATCAATCCTTTTCCTGAAAAAAATATGACCTTATCTATTTTATTATGTGTTGTAAGTGTTTTCTTTTTATTTCAAAATGTTGTTTTATTGCTTGGATTACGGGAAAAGAAAGAAACTTCAAAAAACTAAAAAAAGAAAAGAGGGGTATGATGAAAAAGAAGGGATTTATTGCCACTTCCTTAATTTATTCATTTTTTCTTGTGTTTTTAATTTTGATGACTGGTATTTTAGTCAGCAGTGTCAATAAAAGAATGCTCGTGAATTCCTTAAAAAAAGATATTCGTGTTTCGTTAGAAAGTCAATCAGGATTTGTAGCCGATAAACTAGAAAAAAATGCTTATACGTTAGGAGAAGAAGTGCAATATGCAGGAGAAATATGGCAAGTGATGAAAGAAAGTCCAGCTTCCGCGACTACGGTACTTTTAATATTAAAAAATGGCCTAAATTCGGAAGCAATTACTTCTTCAATTACCAATTCCGAAGGAAAAAATATTTCCAATGCTGTTTATTATGGAGCTTGTAGTACCAGTGGCTGTTTAGCAAGAGCCTGCCGGGATGTTCCAGCATATTCTTATAATGCCAGTGGGGAACCTGTGGATTCTAGTGGAAGAGTCATTAATGGATTATATGGAAAAGATACGTGTTATTATGATACAAGACATACAAATCAATTTATGAAACCTACTTGGATGCCTGTAGAAGATACTTCTAAAAATATTCATCAAGTTACTACCAACAATAATGGGCAAATGATCATAAGTGATATTTTAAATAGTTGGTTTCGGACGCATGCCGGCCTTTCCAAAGCCTTACGAAAAAATAAATTAAAAAGCTTTACGTTTTCCGATGGATATTTTAATTATCCGCAAGTGGTAGGAAGTTATCGTCAAGATCCTATTTATGTAAGACTTCCTTTATTAACAGAACTGACAAATACCAATGGTTGGAATGGCGTAGTACCTTTTCATGTCATTGGCCGAATTTCTGGAATGACGGATACGCAAATACGAATTTATAATGCTTCTAGAGCAGTACAAACGGTTACTTCTAATACGTTAGCTTATATAAGACCAGTGATCGAAGTAATCAAAGGTTAGTGTAAAATACCGAAAAAGAAACTTGTTCTTTTACAAGAAAAATGATAATATGGTTTTATAAGGAGGAAAAAATTATGCCAACATGGTTAATAGTAGTGCTTGTCATTGTTGCAATTCTTGTTTTAATTCTTTTATGGGTAATGGGAGTTTATAATACCTTAATTAAACTTCGTAATCGGGTAAAAGATCAATGGAGCCAAATTGATGTGCAATTAAAAAGAAGATTTGATTTAATTCCCAATTTAGTAAATACCATAAAAGGGTATACAAAACATGAAAGTGAAACTTTAGAAAATGTGGTAAAAGCAAGAAATACGTATTTATCTGCCACAACACCAGATGAAAAAATGGCCGCAAATAATGAACTTTCTGGAATGTTAACAAAATTATTTGCCTTATCAGAAAGTTATCCTGATTTAAAAGCAAATACCAATTTTCAAGAATTACAAACGGAATTACAAGAAACAGAAGATAAAATCGCCTATGCAAGACAATTTTATAATGATACAGTTTTGACATATAACAACAAAGTTCAAAGCGTTCCATCGAATATTGTTGCAGGTTTATTTCATTTTACAGTGGAAAAATTCTTTGAAGCTTCACAAGAAGAAAGAGAAAATGTCAAAGTTGAATTTTAAGCTTACTGAAACGTAAGCTTTTCTTTGAAAAGAGGGTAGCAAATGAAAAAATACTTATGTTTATTATTGTTGTTAATAGTTCCCTTTAGTGTAAAAGCTGTGAGTCGGGTGGATTATTCCGTAGAAAATTTATATGTGGATGCTCAAATTGAAAGTGATGGGGATTTACATGTAAGAGAACTGATTGTTTTATATGGAAGTTTTAATGGATATGTAAGAGATATTACCTATCGAAATAGTATGTTGAGGAAAAACGAACCAATTGATTTTTCAAGTGATGCAATTTATAACGGAACGGGAATTGAAAATGTAAGTTTAAAAGCCAAAAAAATTACCGAACAGGCAACATTTGAAATGATGGATGATACAGATTTTATTCCTCTTCGAAAAACTTCATATTTAGAAGATGCCCAAAATAAAGAATATGTGGAATCTTCTTTACAAGATGGCAAAAGCTATAAAATGTATTTTGAAACGATTGAAGGAACCAGTGCTTTTTTACTAGACTATACCATTAAAAATGTTGTTGTAAAACATGAGGATGTAGGAGAACTGTATTGGAATTTTGTTGGCGATGGCTTTGATGATAACATTAATTATGTCGAAATTAGAGTCCATTTACCAAAAAAAGATGGGGGAAATTTATTTCGTGTTTGGGCGCATGGGGATTTAACAGGAAATATTGATCCTGTAGATTCTGAATATGCTCTTGCCACGATCAAATCACTAAAAAGCAATCATGCAGTTGATATTAGAATGACATTTGATAAAACTCTTGTTCCTTATGTAATTGAAAGTAAAACTACAATGGAAGAAGCTTTACCACAAATCATTGAAGTGGAAAGTGAAAGAGCAAGAGTTGCCAATGAAGAAAGAGAACGTGCTCAAAATGCCGTGAATTTGGTCACTGTTATTTGTGCGTTTTACATTGTCATTATTATCATTTGTTGGATTATTGTGTATTTCCTTTTTGATAGAGAATATAAAAGTGATTTTAATTTACAATATAATCGTGAATTTATTGATCGTTATAATGTAGAAGTAGTAGATGTTCTTATGAAAAATACAGTAACTCCAAATGCTTTAAGTGCTTCAATACTAAATTTAATTTATAAGAAAAATATTGAAGCCAATGA
The DNA here is from genome assembly GCA_947594705.1 of uncultured Bacilli bacterium. Taxonomy (GTDB): domain Bacteria; phylum Bacillota_I; class Bacilli_A; order RF39; family UBA660; genus Ventrenecus. The sequence goes on from CANQEG010000032.1 coordinate 11,309, forward strand.
TATTACTTTAGCCAATTCAAAGAAAAAAGATTATGAATTTATTTTAAAAACACGGGATAATTTAAATGATACCGAAGAAGTTTTAGTAAATTTCTTATTTGGCCAAGTAGGCAAAGGCGATCGTTTCACTACAAGAGATTTAAAACGTTATGCTTCTGCTGTAGCAACCTATCAATATTTTAATACTTCTTATACCAATTGGGTAGGGTGTGTCAAAAAAGATGCTGAAAAACAAAATTTTTATGAACATAATGGTCAACCCGTAATTACTGGGGTATTCTTCTTAGTAATCGCTATACTAATCACTTTTTATTCTACGTATCATGTAACTGGTTTAGTAATTCCTTATGTTGTTTTATTCCTTGGAATATTTTACTTTATCTATAGTCTTGCATTAAAAAAGAGAACCAAAGAAGGAAATGAGGATTATGTAAGATGGAAAGCATTTAAAAGATTTTTAGAAGATTTTGGGAGTTTTGAAACGAAAGAATTACCTGAAATTCATTTATGGGAAAGATATTTGGTATATGCAACTGTATTTGGAATTGCCGATCAAGTAGAAAAAAGTATGAATGTAAAAATACAAGAAATGCAAGTAACAACGAATAGTACATATACTCCAAGTTGGATAGATTATCATATTGCTCATGATATCTCAGATAGTATTTCTGATTCCTTTAATGCATATCATTCTACTTATAATGCTCAAGTTGCTAGTAGCCGTTCTAGTAGTGGAGGCGGCTTTGGTGGCGGATTCTCTTCCGGCGGAGGCGGCGGCGGAGGCGGTGGCGGAGGCCACGGATTTTAAATAAAAAATATTAAGAAGTAATAAATTACTATTGTAAAAAAATAGTAATTTTTTGTTTGCTAGAAAAGAATGATGGCGTTATAATAAAGATATGAATAATAAGAAGACATAAGAAAAAGCATAATAAGAATGAAAGAGGTTTTTTATGAAACATAAAAAGAAAATATTATTGATATTAGGATTATGTATTTTTATTTTAGCTTTAGTAGGGCTTTCCTATGCATTATGGGT
>CANQEG010000033.1 GCA_947594705.1 uncultured Bacilli bacterium
AAAATGGTGTCTCAGTTATTTTACTTACTATTTGTACCCCATCTACTAATCCTTCTCCTAAATTCAAAATTCCTTTTGTCGCACTTAGTCCTACATTTATCGCGGATGCTCCTACTTTTGCTCCTGTTTCTGCTACCTTTTTTGCTCCACTTGCTACAACATCCTTGATTCCTGTTACTTTTGCTCCTGTACTTTTATACATATCATGGGCTTTTTCTTTGATACCGCCAAATAAATTTTGAATTCCTTCTACTTTACTTGTCTTAGTTTCTACCTTTTTGCTTACTTTACTTTTTGCATTCTCCATAATATTTTGATATTTGGTAAGTGTCTGTTTACTATCTAATCCCTTGCTATAATCTATCTCTTCTTCTTCGATTTTTTCTTTTCTGACATTTTGAGGTCTTACAGTTGCTTTTACTCTATTTATTTTATTCATTTTAATTGGTACGATATTTATAGATTTACTCAACTTACTTCACCTCTATTTTCCTCTTTATTATATCAAAGCTAAAAAAAAATTTAAACTTTTTCGTTTAAATCTTTACATTTAATCAATTGGTTTAATTGTATCTAATATATCTTTTGCCGTGACTTCTTGAACATCATTTACATGAATATCTTGTTTGGCAACATCTACATTTTGCTCTCCCACTTCTGCTTGTGCATGCGAAGCAACATCAATATTTTGAACAGAAACATTAGAGGTAGAAGAAATTGTTGAAACATCTTCTATTTGTGATGCCTGAAGATTCAATTGCTCCACCTTTGATGAACTATCTGTTGTTCGAACATTATTAATATCATCTAAATTCATAGTTTCCGTTTTCATATTGCTATCAGAATCAGAATAAGAAACAGATTCTACATCATCTTTCTCAATAGTATTGATATTAATTTCTCGATTATTCGCATTTTGATAACTTACATCTTCTTCTTGAGGAACAGAAAAAGTAACTGAATCCACTTCACGATTATTTAACGTAGTTTCTACATCTTCTCCATGATATTCTGGAGAAATCTCTTTTTCTTCCACATTCTCATTTGCATCAGTTGTTAGTACATCATCCACTTCAGGTTTAGAAAATGCTACTTTATCAACATCATTATCTTTTACAGTAGAAGATACTTCATTTACAGAAGAAGTAATTTCAAAAGGTTTTACAGTAGAAGTAACATCCCAAACAAATTTTAATTGATTATCTAAAATTCGCACAGCCTCAATCTGAGACATTTTTGATTTTGTTAAACTAATTACATCCACAACATCTTGAATAACATTACGATAATAACGTAAAACTTCATCAATTTCTCTTAGCATTCCTGTATAAATATGCGCAACCTCAACAATATCAGAATATGCACTGCTACTACTTGGAATACTAAAACTTTCGAAATCATCAGCAATATCATTTAATTTATCTTGCACAGTCATAAGAAGTTTCAATGATTTATATGCCATATCTTCATTGAAATTTAACACAAATTCATTTTTTGAACACCCATTTTTTTGAAATACTAACACGATTTGTTCAATAAAATTAGAAATCTCTGAAATATTTTTTTCCAAACAATCATTCAGTTCATCTAATTTTTCTAACTCTGATTTCATATGATTTTGAAAAGATAAGGTATTTGCATCATTCCAAACACTATCAACACTAAGTGAATATTGATAATAACTTTGATACATATCGTGAAAATTTTCTTTACAAGAAACAAACTCTGACAATTCACTTTTTAAATTTCTTAAATTAATATTATAATTTGCCATCTTTTTACTCTTCTCCATCTTCTTCCTCTTCTATATCTCTTTCAATATCAGGAATAATAGAATCATTTAACATATCTGAAATTCTTTTGCTCTCTTGATAAAGATGTTTGACTTTCTCATCTAAAAAAGGCGTTTGATCGATTAATATAGAAGATTTCATGGAATCTTGAACAGAACGAATACGATCTTGCAACACTTTATTTCCATTCTCTATGCGTTTCATATTACGAAGTAATTTACGATATTTTTGCGCACGACTCATAAGTTCTTCACCTTACCTTTAAATAAATACTTAAAAATTAAGTACTTATTTAAAAGTAACAAAATGTTACTTTTTATATTAGTTTGAACCAGTAGTTCCTTGCATTCCAGAAGCAGCTTGATTCATACCAGTAGCAACTGTAGATTCTTGACTTTCGTAAGCCTTTGTAGTAACACTTGCTAAAGCTTGTCTTAAATCATCAGCATCTGTAGCAACAGAAGCAATAAGTTGTCCACCTTGTTTCAAATAATCACTAATAGCTTGACTTTGTGCTTGACCAATGAAAGCATCTTGAAATTGAGATACTTGATCCATCATTGTTTGAATTTCTGTTTTAATATTGTCAAAATAATTATCAAGTCTAGAAGTAATTGCTGATTCAGAACCAGGACCTTGTAATCCTAAAGCTTGCCCTGTAAACGCATTTTCTGCTAGTTTTACTGTATTATCAATTGGAAATTCTTCTACTTGTGGTACTTGAAAATCAAAATTAGCTTTAGTGGCAGTAGTTCCTTCGCCATTTTGAATTACATTTTTGTTTTGCATTTCTTGCCAACTTTCACCAACATTGATGATTTGTGTAGCAAGACCTGTAACAACTTCACGACAATTCTTATAAAGAGTTCTCATTCTAGCTGCTAAATTATCTTCATAAGATTGTTCATCGGCACCTTTCCAATTTTCTTGTAATGTACTTGAAACCCAAGGCCAATCATTTGCCATTACTTCTCCAAGCTTTTTGTAACGATCTGCAATTTCTTTTGCAAATTCATTAATTCTTTCAGGAGTATATCCTATAGCTCCATCCATTTTCTTTCCTCCTTCACTTATTATTTTCTAAAGAGACATTGATATCACTTGCAATTTTTCTGTCTTGAGCAAGATAACTTTCTTTTACTTGTTCTAAAGTCATAACCTCGTTAGCAAAATTACTTTCTATCGTTCCAAAACAGTTTAGTTGCGTTGATAATGGTTCAGTTAAAAAATCAAAACAATCATTATTGCAAGCATCTTTCATTCCAAATAAATGTTGTCGCATAGACTCCATTACTTCACTCATTTCTGATTGTTGTTCTTTCAGCTTTTGAATAAATTGTTCTAATTCTCCTAACTTGATTCCTTTCATCCCTATCCGCCTCTATTTAAGAATAGCATGTAAAAAAAGAAAAATCTAGGAAATCCTAGATATTTTACAAATTGTTTACATTTGAGGAAGAAATAACAATACAGCTCCATTACGCATCGTTGTATCTCTTACAATTAAATTACTATCATAAAAGACTCCGCTTGAAGCATCCACAAGCACAAATTGTTGTGATAAAAACTTCTCTTCATTCGTTAAATCTAATAATCCAGTCCGAATCATTTCCACAATTTTACTAATTCTTTCATTAACTGGAATATAAATATCATATACTTGTGCTAAATTAGGAACATGTAGTTGTACCAAAATTTTATTTTTCATTTTCTTCCCCCTCTAAACTCACGAGTTTTACAAGTGTACCTTCACCATTTTTAATAACCCATCCATAATCATAACCAATTTTTTCACGATATTTCTTATCCATATCGGTTACTTTTACAATGCTTTGATCCATTAATCCTGAACCAATCCATAGTCCATTCATATTAACTACCATTGAAGAGTACCAAGGTTCAAATACATAAGCTTTTATCTTAAATGAAGATTCAATAAAGAGTACTGATACATTATCTATATGATTGACATATTGTAAAAACTCTTTCCAAAGATTCATATCTACAGAAGAAATAAATCTTTCTAAACCAACAATACTAATTAAAAGTTCAAAATTTGTCCCAACAATTTTATTTTCAATGTAATTTTTTAAAGTATTGATAAAAGCTGTTGCGTCATGATCACAATAACCCTGAACTTTTAGATTTTCTTTAGACAACATTTGATCCATATCAATGACAATGGAAGACAACCGATTGATATAAGGTAATTCACTTAAAATACTATAAGTAAATGGAATCATAGCTTCTAAATCATTTCCTGTTATCACCGTAATTTTTTGTGATTTTAAATTTAGTTTACCAGTTTCAAGAGATATCTTTTCAATTCCAATCGGAAGCGTTTTTAAATCTTTAATATCAGAAATTAAACTAGAGACTGTAACATGTTCTCTTAATACAGGAATCTTTTTTGGAATATAACTATTTTTTTGACGTAATTCTTTCGCAGCATTTTGAACATAAGATAACATTTCTTCACTATCACATAAAGTAGCAGTCTGAAATTCATAAGCAATATCGGTTTTATATAATCCTCGACCATCAAAATTAGAAGGATACACATCACCAATTTTTCCTAAAATATTTAGATAATCATTTTTATCATTCATATCTAACACAAAAGTGTGATTAAAGTTTCTCGTAAACCGACTCATTAATCCCACTGCACTATTAAGAGTAATTAACAAGATAATTCCATACCGTTTTCCTTCTCGCGAAATACGAATTAAAGTTTCTTCAAGTCCACTAAATGATTCTCTAAAAGAATCAAAGTTATTAATAACCAAACAAATCATTGGTAATTTTGTTTCAGATGATTTGATATAAGTTTGATAATCTCCATTAAAATCTGCAAAAAGTTGTTTTCTCATTTCCATTTCATTTTGAATAAAAGCAAATAATTTCATTACTTTTTCATCTTCGCCATTAAAAGCAATATCAGCTACATGAGGTAATGCTTCAAATACTCTTAATGCTTCTGAGCCAAAATCTAAAACATAGAAATTAATATCTAAAGTTGAATAAATACTACTAGCTGAAAAAATAACACTTCGTAAAAACATTTCTCTACCAATTCCAGAAATTCCATAAATTAAACTATTTCCATCTTCATCTAAAGGTAACGTAAGAAGTCCTTGTTTTTGATTATTCGGATCATCATATTCACCAACAATTGACTCCACACAATTGGGATTTTTGGTAACATGATATTTTGAAATCAAATCATGTAAATAAATAATTCCTGGCATGATATCACACCATAATGGTTCAGCATAAACATTTTCCCGTTCCGCTAAAGAAGTAATATATTTTAAAATGTTAGTAAGTTCATCACCACTAGAATGAATCATTTTCTTTTCACTATCATTTTCAACATTTTTATAAATGGCAAGCGTATTATCTACAAAATCGATAGACCGGTCATATTCTTGTTTGGCAACATCTTTGGCAATATAATTTGCTCCTGCCCAACCAGATTGCCCTAAAATATAAACTTCATTAGAACCAACTTGTAAATAAAATCTTCCAGCATTCTTTAATGCTGCAGCATCCGGTTTCTTTAATACTTCATTACTATCTGAAACATCTTGTACTTTTAAACAAACTTTAAATTTACTATTACTCCAAATTTGATCATTTACTACCCCACTTGGTTTTTGCGTAGCTAATATCAAATGAGCTCCTAACGAACGACCAATTCTCGCAGTAGAAATTAAATTGTTCATAAAATCCGGTTGTTGAGCTTTTAATTCAGCAAATTCATCACAAATAATAAATAAATGTGGTAATGGTTCCTCTAATTTATTTTCTCGGAAAAACTTTTGATATTTATAAATGTCCATGGTGCTTTCGCCTAATTTTTCTCTCGCCTGATTAAAGATTTGTTGTCTTCTTTTTAATTCAGAATCAATACTTACCAAAGTTCGATTTAATTCATTCTTATCTAAATTCGTGATAGTTCCAGCCAAATGAGGTAAATGAATTCCATTTTTCTCATTTTCAAAAGCACCAGCCAAGCCACCACCTTTGTAATCGATTAAAATAAAGGCAACTTCATTAGGGCTATAATTTAAAGCAAGAGATAAAATATACGTAATAATAAATTCTGATTTCCCTGAACCAGTAGTTCCCGCAATTAAACCATGTGGTCCATGTTTTTTCTCATGTAAATCCAAATAAATTGGTTCATCTAAATCATTTACTCCAACAATCGCCCGCAAAGTTTTCGTAGGGTCATTAAGTCTCCAACGATTTAACACATTAAGTTGTTCGATTTTGCCAACATGATACATCTCTAAAAAACTAATCGAATCCGGTAAAAATCTCCGATCAAAATCAAGAGCAATTGGAGTATTAGAAAGCACTCTAGCACATTCATTCATTGGAAAACTATCATCAATTTCACTTACAAAATCAACTTGCGAATAATCTTCTGGACTTAACGATAAAATTGCTGACTTTTCACTGGTAACATTAATAAAATTATCACATTCACTTGGAATTTTTCTCAACCGGTTTTCTCTTACAAGCAAACTAAACCCAAAATGTTCTGAATGAGAAAGTAATAACTCAATAATTCCTAATTTCCGAATGCTAGGAAAATCATCGGTAAAAATAAGATAATAAGGAGAATATGTTTCATCCGATTCCTTCTCATTTTCATCTTCTTCTTTTTCAATTGTAACTTGTTCATTCGCTCTATCAATATATATTTGAGATAAATATTCACTTATCGTATCTCTTTCATCTTGTGTAGTAGCAAAAAAACGAATATCTTTTTCATCACTAAATGTATGCGGAAGCAATTTCAAAAAAGACCAATTCTCTTCATTTTGAGAATTTGTAAAGACGACAAATTTTACTTCATCATAACTATGATAAGCCATAAGTTGTAAAAATATATTTCGAACAAGTGGACTTAAACAATTTTCTTGTCCAATAATCGCTGTAACATTTTTATTAAAAAATGAATAACCAACCGGCATATCTTTTAAAACTTTAGAACGATTCACAGTTTTAGACGCGGCATCTTTAAGTTCATCTTCTTCTAACACAAAGTCTTCTTCATTAAAATTAATATTTGCATCTAACAACACATCGCCAATTCCTAAACGAACAGTTAAAAAATCTTTTTGAGAAATTTTTCGTTCCCACAAAATTCTTTGTTTTTGCATAATAATTTGATAACATTCTTGTAAACTTAGTAAATTTTCTTTTAAAATTTGTTGTTGATGAACCATTTCTTGTTCTAACAATTTCCATTTTTTATCTAAATAAGCCATATATTTTTGATAACGTTCTTTATTCTTTTTAATTCTTTGTTTTTTTTGCCATTTTCTAGTTAAATTAGGCCATAGAAACGTAGAGGTAAGCATTGCTACTGCAACCACTAAAGTAGGCCAAGAATTCGCCCATGTTGCTTGCCCACTAGAAATTCGTAAAAACACATTAATAAAGGAAACAGAAGAACTCATTCCCATCGTAACCATTGGGCCAAACATTAAAATAGCCGGTGTTTCCTCTGGTTCATCCATAGAAGGAGGAGCAGAAATAGTAATCTCATAAGTTGTAATAAATCTTCTTAAACGAGGTGCTTTTACATAATAGTCATCTTCTTTATAAAGAGGAACTTCATCCACTGGTTCATATTCTTTATTTTGAATTTGAAATTGAATGGGAATAAAGCTTTTCGAATTGATCTTAACAAGTTCAAGTCGTTGATTTAGTAAAAGATAATTTTGAAATACCGTAAAACGAAGCCCATACCAAAACACTTCATCCCCATTTTTTAAAAAAGTTTCTTCCTCATAATTTCGTGTTTGGTTAATATAAAGCCATTCTTCTTTACTTTTATGAATCGACCATTTTTCTTGATTATAATTTAATACAATTTGTTGATCTTGAATCAACGGTTCAGCATAAATAATCTCATTATTATCTTTTAATCCAATATGAATTGCATTCATATCTTGTATTTTATATAATTTAAAACTAAAATCACAATCATCCATCGTATATAAAGTTTTTAAACCCGTTTTACTTTTTAAGGTATAAAACGTATGAACAGAAAGTGGTAACGAAGAAACAGCTTCTTTTCCATTCATAATGCTATAATTTTGATTACTTACAAAAACCCATTGATTTTGAAGAGCTTCAACAGCAATAAGATTATCATTTTTATCATCTGTAATCCAAAAACTACCTTCAATATTTTTAGGAAGCTCTAAAACATCTAGTTTTCGGTCATTTAAAATCAAAACTTTCACTCGTACCACCTCTTTTCAAAACCCTTTTATTTAATCATTATAACATGTCTTAATCTAGTTGAAAACTATTTTTATTTTCTGCAACTTCTTCTATTTCTTTTTGCTTTTCTAACGCTTCATTTAAAATCTTTATTTTTTCGGCAAAATTTTCGTAAAAAAACCAATATTTTGGAAACGCATCTTTCTTTTCATTCGGATGACTAAGCATATACCACTCATAATATTGAAACTCTAAAATAGAGCAATACAGTTCTAAACTCATTACTTCATCCTTTCCAAAGATACCGCTACATCGCTTAACCGATTCTCCATATAATTATACCACGACTCTCCTAAAATATCACGCAAAATCTGTATCTCATGAGTATTATTCATTGCCTTCAATTGAAAATAATTGGCAAACATTTCACTATACCTTTGTGCATCAGCTGCATAATATTGAGTATCATGTCCATAAGGAAAATTTCCTTCACCACCCATTACAGCACTTAAAATATCACTTGCCGCGGCCGTTGCATTTAATTCACTTTCTGCAAAAGAATTCAAATAATATTGTGTTTGTATATTAGACTCAAACAATGCTAAATTTTGTGGTGTAGGAACCGTTAATTGATTATGACTTGCATATTTTTGTAAATCATAAGAATCAAGATTCGAAAACTTTGTCATTAAATCTTTATAAATTGTTGTTTTTAACGCATTGGCTTGATTTTGATATTTGTTTTTAGTGACATAAAGTGAATTATTAGATTGCTTTGTATAAGCATCCATTTTACTTTTATTCACTGTCATAGCATTATTTTTTGCCTCTTTTACCATCTTACCAAACCGATTACCTAAAAGCGTATTATCCACCACATGACCAAGTTCATGAGAAATTGCCCATGTTTGATCTGTATGAATGGCAATCGGATCCACAGAAAGAACCAAATTTCCTTTATAATCTACTTGAACATTACTTCCTTTTTCCTCAACAACACTATCATAAAACGAAAGTTCTTTTACTTGAAGTGGAAGTTTATATACATTTTGAAGAATCGATTTTACCTTTGGATCCTTCGTTGTCTTCGCCATTTCTACCATTGTATTTCGAAACAATTGATAGGCATTTGCATCACTTCGCAACTTTACTTTGTTATCTAAGTCTACTAAATACTCTTGATTTGTCTCTAAATCTACATCTAATATTTCTACTTCTTTTTTTTGAAAGAAAGAGAAAAAATTCTTTTTTGTTTTTTGGGCTGTAGATTCAATAGGTTTCATCGAAAAATTATTTTGTGAATCGCTCACAATAGACTTAGCAAACGAAAGATTTGCATCCAAAGAACCCTGGTCTATAACTTCAGCTTCTCCACGCATATCAACATCAACGGCATCCCGATAAAACTTTAATTTTGGAGAAATATCATCAGAAGCTAAACTTTGAATGTCTTTTGAAATATTTTGTAAGGCATTATATTGTTTTTGTGAAATTTGATGAGGATAATGAATAATACTTCCTAAATCATCTTCACTAACTAATTGTAATATAACATTTCCTGTCTCTAAACACGCATTATCTATCTTTAAATAATTTTCATTTGATGGTGAACTTTCCTTTCCATATATAGATCGATAAAATTCATCTAATTTTTCTCCATGTTGCCCATGCCCATTATCGTTACATAAAGCTCCATATATTTTTCCATCTGGTGTAATAAAAAGAATCCCGCCGTCCATATCTTCTCTAAAAAATTGTTTCAAATCAAATTGTTCTACATCGTGTTGTAATTTCATCGTTAATCCATCCGTAGAATACGTTAAAGAAGATGTTTTAGAAGAAGAAAGTAAGTTTTCTAAATAGACCAATCGAGAATACTGGGAAGCATATTCTGGAGGAACTTCAAAATTAACTCCTTTGTTTTTTAAATCTATATACTGTTTTAAAGTTGCATCACTCATCAGTGTTTGATATTCATTTAAAATAACTTCTGTTCTATTCGATATAGAGGAATCTTTATCAAAATAATTTTGAACAATCGTATGATTATCTAATGAACTATCAAGGGTTTTATATAATTCTAAAACTTGATAATTTGTTAATTGAACAGGTACTCCTTGATATAAAACTTCAACACCCGCTTGTGCTCCCGTTGTAACCGAAGACAAAAGAACTCCATAGAAAAATGATTTTAAAGAAGCTCCTTGAAGTTCACTAATTTCTATTGGTTCATTTAACAAAGCAGCTTGAAAGCCAGCATCCAAATACTCTTGAATACATTCTTCGATACCTTCATTTAAAATTTTCTCTACTGCAAAACTAGCATTTTCATTTAAAAATCCAATATTACCTAATAAACTTCCTAATCCAACTTCACTAAGACCAGTAATCGCTCCATAAACACTAGAAGAGAATAAAGAATTTCCTTTTACCAAAGCATTATTTTTTGAATTTCCAAAAACAGAAAGACCGGATGCAATATAACCAGCTCGACTTCCCATTGCATTTGCTCCTTTAAAAAATATATCACCTGTATACAACCCTGTTGTAAATAAAGAAACAGCAATAGGTGGCATCATATTTCCCATATTCATACCCATTTCATAAGAAGTCGTATACCCCTTTTTATTTTGAAGAGCTTCTAAAATTTTGGACTGAGCCACTTGATTTACAGTCATAATTCCTTCATTATCAAAAATAAGTTTAATTCCATCAAAATAATTATCGATTCCATCACCAAGTCCCTTTTTATTTGTTCGAAGTAAATTTAGTACATTTTGATAATTTCCATCCTCATTACGAATACTTTCTAAAAATTCATTTGCTTCTAACGTACCCACTTCAACATTAATAAAATGTTCACTTTCTTTAATATATTTTTCTGCTTCGGCCATTCCCTTTGTATCATATAGAAAATGATACATCATTTTTTGGTCATCAGTTAACACTGAATATCTCAAATTACTTCCAATCGCAGAGGAAAAAAACAAATAGGGATAATGATCTAAATTTTTCCCTTCTTTTTCAATTGTTTCTGCAACCAAAATAGGATCAGTTCCAACTTTTACTGGTGAATTCAAATCATAATCATTTAAATTAAATGTTTTATGATATCGACTTTTATATTGTAAAAATTCATCACTTTCAAAAATATCTTCATAAGGTAACATTTTTAACTGTTGATTTAAAATATAATTAGATGACTTTAATACCATAAGATCATTTTCTAACCGTTTCATTTTTTCTAAATGTTCTTCATACGTAATTCCATATTGCTCTTTAAATTGTTGATTTAATTGAGAGAGATATTCATTCTTCGCATCCACTTCAATTTGCTTTTTGATTTCTAAAGAACGGTCAATTGTATTACCATTCTCATCATATGTAATAAAATCTTCAACATTCAATTCTTTTAATTTTTCATGAACATACTCATCAACTGTTAAAACTCTTCCATAATTAGCATTCCATAAAGTTGACGTAGTCATAAAATGATCTAATTGTTGTTGATACGTATTCAATTCTGTTTCCATAGTTTGACGTGATTTTTCTAACCCTTTTTTAAATTGTTCTACAAAATTCTTTATCTCTTCAGATTGTATAGGTGCAGTATAAGTATCTTGATAATCAATTGGTTCAAAATTTTCTTTTTTTACTTGAGATGCGGAATTTTTAGAAACAGAAACCCTTTGAATTTTCTTTGTTTTTATAGGAACTATTG
>CANQEG010000034.1 GCA_947594705.1 uncultured Bacilli bacterium
CAAGAAAATTTTTGTTTAAATTCCCTATTTTTAGGATTATTCTTACTTTACGTCAAATTTTTATGCGATTGCCTTATTCCTTCATTTGACAATTATGAATTTTTTAAATTTATGCTCTAGAAGAATATTTTCCATCACTTGTAGAAATAATAATTTTTTCTCCTTCACCAATAAATAGAGGAACTTTCACGGTATAACCAGTTTCAATTTTGGCATCTTTCATGGCATTATTCGTCGTATTTCCTTTTACAGCTGGTTCCGTTTCCACTACAACATATTCAATTTTCTCTGGTAATGTAACACCTAGTAACTCCCCTTCATAATAATCTAATTGAATTTCTAAGCCTTCTTTTAAAAATTTCTTTTCATTGGCTAATTTGTCTTCACTTACTTCAATTTGATCATAAGTTTCGGTATTCATAAATACAAAATTCGTTCCATCTTGATATAAAAATTGCATAGGATAACGTTCAATTCTGGCTCTTTCTATTTTAATATTGGTATTATAAGAATTTTCAACAACAGCACCAGTTCTTAAATTTTTTAATTTCATTCTAACAAAGGCACTCCCTTTTCCAGGTTTTACATGTTGAAATTCAACAATTTGACAAAGATTGCCATCAATAATAATTGTCATGCCATTTTTTATATCATTAATATTGATATTCACTATTATTCACTCCTATTCTATTTTCCAAGTTTTGTTTCTTTAAATACTGTTACTTGATGACAAGTTGGACAATATTTATTGAATTCCATTTTATCAGGCGTATTTTTCTTATTTTTTATTGTAGGGCGAATTTGATGACCACATCTTGAACATTTAAGTCCAAAGAATTGTCTGTTTTCATTTTTTGCCATAGGTATAACCTCCTCACATCAAAACTATATGTATTTTAGCATAGTTAAATTTGAAGTTCAAGAAAAAAAATGCAAGAGAACATCTAAATTCCATAAGAACAGGCAAATTTAGATCTTTTTCTTGCTTTAATATCTCATTTTTTCAATCATTTCAATAGGAAGTCCCGTGATTTTGGTTATGGTATCAATGTCTATATTTTCTTTTAACATATTGTTTGCAATTTGTTGTTTTTCTTTTCGTTCACCTTTTTTAAGTCCCAACTCTTCGCCTCTTTTAAGTCCTAATTCTTCACCTTTTTTTAAACCAATCTCAATTCCATCTTCTCTTCCTTCCATTAACCATTTATTCTTAAGGCTGAACTCTCTATCTAATTCTTTCTCATCTAAAAAGTGTTTTATCTTTCTTCCTATTCTTTCAAACATACTCTTCTTCCTTTCTATCTCTTTTCTCTCTTTTTCACTTTTAGCCCCTATATATCTTTAGAATTCAGTAATTTCCATAAATAAATTTTTAGTAAATGTGAATCTTAATACCTTAAATCATTATAATTTAAAGATTTGTATTCAAAAATGATAAATTTAGAATTTTTACAAAATAATTTGAAACTCAAGAGAATATTTTAATTTTTGCTTTAATATCTCATTTTTTCAATTGTTTCAATAGGAAGTCCCGTAATTTTGGTTATGGTATCAATGTCTATATTTTCTTTTAACATATTGTTTGCAATTTGTTGTTTTTCTTTTTTAAATTCTAATTCTCTTTCTTGAACTAATTTTTTGCCTTTTTTAAGTCCCAACTCTTCGCCCTTTTTTATGCCCAACTCTTCACCTCTTTTAAGTCCTAATTCTTCACCTTTTTTTAAACCAATCTCAATTCCATCTTCTCTTCCTTCCATTAACCATTTATTCTTAAGACTGAACTCTCTATCTAATTCTTTCTCATCTAAAAAGTGTTTTATCTTTCTTCCTATTCTTCCAAACATACTCTTCTTCCTTTCTATCTCTTTTCTTTCTTTTTCACTTTTGGCCCCTATATATCTCATATCTGTTAAAAAATTACTTTCACCTTCATTATAGGGAATTTCTTTTACTTTGTCAAGATTCACTATATACCACTCTATTTCATCTGTTAACTCAAAATTTTCTTCTTGAAAACTATATCTCTGTAGCCATTCTTTTTTTAAAGGAATCGTGGCATTTTCAACAATACATATACATTTTACTTGTTTATTGATTCGATACTTTTTCCCTATTTTGGTTTGACTTCCATATTTCTTTCCAATATACGTCAAAGTTTTCTTTAATCCTTCTAAAGTAAATTTAGTATAGATTTCTAAAATTATGATACAAGTATCTAATTCTAAGACAATATCACTTCGAGAATTTTTTTCCCGATAACTTAGTTTTGGTAAATAGTGTTCTACTCTAACATCTAAGATTTCCTGATTTTCTTCAAAAAAATCATCTAAAAGCATTTGTAAAAATTCACTATTATCAGGATTTCCAAATATTTCTCGAAATAAAATATCATCTGTAAGAGGTTTAAAATCTTTTTCAACCATAGTATCTCTCCTTTTCAAAGATGTATTCTAAAGGAAACCTCACAAAAATCAAGAGAAGATTTTGTCTTATTTTGTCGTTTTGTTTCGCTTTTTGTCGAATTTTGTCGAAAACATAAAAAAAATCACTACTTTTGAAGTAATGATTTTATCCATTTAACTAATTTTTCTTTTTAATACAAAGTCTTTTTCCAAATTATGAATAAATTTATTTCGTTCTTTCATATTGGGAAACGTGACAATATTATCTTGATAAGAAAATGTTCCGACACTTTTAAATAAACTAGGATCTTCAGTCATTTCTTCTTGCATAAAATCCTCTGTTGTTTTTAAGGTATATATATCATCAATCGTAGAAATAGAATCTTTTTCTTGATAATCTACTTCTTCGACAAACGAAGATTCAAATTGCATTCTTTCTTCTGCCGATTTAAAAAGCATAACATGATCTCCAAACATCCAACGTTCTACTTGATACCATACAACACCTAAAGGTTGCTCTTGAATCATTCGCTGAATTTCATCAAAAAAGCGAAAAGTTAAAATAATCTTTTTTCCCAAAGCATCTTTGGTTTCAACAGCATAGCAGCTATCTAAATAATAAAAACGGTATACATTTTCCATATCATTTCCTCCCTAAAATAAACTTAATTGACTTGTTTCAGGCATATTGCCAAAAATGCCCATAAGTCGCATCTTTTCAATGGTTGTTTGATTTACCTTACCACGATTTTGAAAATCTTCGATACTATAGAAAGCTTTTTGTTCTCTTTCTTCCATAATTTTAGTAGCAACGGCATCTCCAAGTCCATCTAAAGCTCTAAACGGAAGTAAAAGTGCATTTTCACTTTCTTCCATTATGAAATTATAGCCATCACTTTTTTCAATATTAATATTTTTAAACGTTATGCCTCTGGCACTCGCCTCTAAAGCAATTTTTAAAGTTTCTAATACCGAAGAATCTTTATTTGTCATATCATACCCTTTACTTTGTAATTCTAAAATTTTGGCTCTAATTCCATCATACCCTTTTAACATCGCATCAATATCAAAATCTTCTAATCTTGTTGAAAAATAGGTACAGTAATAAACAAGTGGTTTATGAACTTTATACCAAGCAATTCGAAAAGCACTCATAACATAAGCTGCAGCATGAGCCTTAGGAAACATGTATTTTATTTTGGAACAAGAATCAATAAACCAACTTGGAATTTTAGCTTTTTCCATTATTTCTTTATATTCTGCCCATCCAGCAGGATCTTTACTCGCTTTTCCTTTACGAACAAATTCCATTATTTTAAATGCTTTAAATGGTTCTAAACCACCATACATGAGTTCAACCATGATATCATCTCGACACCCGATTACTTTACTAAAAGGAACAACATTTTTTTGAATGAGTTCTTGGGCATTTCCTAGCCATACATCAGTTCCATGAGCCAAGCCAGAAATTTTGACAAGTTCTGCGAATGTTTTTGGTTTGGTATCTTTTACAAGTTGAATGGTAAATCCTGTACCAAACTCTGGAACCCCAAGTGTCCCTGTATCACACATAATTTGTTCAGAGCTTACTCCTAACGCTTTGGTACTTGTAAAAATTGACATGGTTTCTTTATCATCTAAAGGAACTTTCGTGATATCATCACCCGTTAAATCTTGAATCATTCTTAGTTGAGTTGGATCCGTATGTCCTAAAATATCTAGTTTTAAAACACATTCATCAATAGCATGGTAATCAAAGTGTGTAGTTCGCCAAGCACTAGTTGGATCTTCGGCAGGATATTGGAAAGGTGTAAAATCAAACACCTCCATATAACCAGGAATAACTACAATTCCTCCCGGATGTTGCCCAGTCGTTCGTTTACAACCGGTACAACCAATGGCCAATCGTTCTAATTCAATATTACGCATGATAATATTTTTGGCTTCACAATACCCTTTGACATACCCAACCGCGGTTTTCTCAGCAACTGTTCCAATTGTCCCAGCTCGATAGACATTATCTACCCCAAACAATACTTTGGTATATTCATGAGCACTGGCTTGATTCAAATCAGAAAAATTCAAATCGATATCAGGCACTTTATCGGCATTAAATCCTAAGAATGTTTGGAATGGTATATCATGACCTTCTTTGACCATTTTGACATTACAATTTGGACAATTTCGATCGGGTAAATCATACCCACATTTATATGTATTTCCTAAAGGTTCACCATCATCGCCTTCAAACTCACTTCGTTTACATTTTGGACAACGATAATGAGGTGCTAAAGAGTTTACTTCGGTAATTCCCATTAAATTTGCTACAAAAGAAGAACCGACAGACCCTCGACTTCCTACTAAGAATCCTTCATCATTAGAGTGTTTAACAAGTTTTTGAGCAATCAAGTAAATAACGTCAAAGTTGGCACCAATAATCGCGGTCATTTTTTTCTTGGCTTCCTCCATTGCCTCTTCTTCTTTCATTTCAGGGTTTTCTTTTAAGATACTAAGAGATATTTCTTTTTGAACGGCATCCGGTCCTTGAATGACCACAGAATGAAGTCTTTGATATACTTTATCATCCGGTTGTCCTTCGCAATTTTTCTTAACTGCATCAATAAAAGGCGCTCCATACAACTCTAAGGCAATTCGTTCTTCAATATGAAATGGTAAAGGTTCGCCATACCACTCTTTGGCTTTGTCATATACCATTTTTGTAACAGTCATTTGAGAATCTTCAATCCGCGGCGCAAACGGAATTCCATGTGTATTAATAATTACTTCTACTTCTTCTACCATATCAGCAATTTTATTGGTATTCGTAACCACAATTTCATAAGCAACTTCTTCTCCTAAAAAGGCAAAATCTTCTAACATTTCTTGAGTTGTTTTTAAATACATATTCGGAATTTCTAATCCTTTTCGATTTAAAGGATGAAGTTTTCCATTGAATTTTTGGTTGACAATTATTTCACGATATATTTTATCTTCTTTGGTAAGATTATGGACATCCCCTGTCGCGACTACTAATATTCCAGCTTCTTTTGCCACTCTTACAATACGACTAATATATTCTTCAGCTGCAAAGCGATTCGGAAATTTCGCATCGGAACCAATTAAATGGGAAAAAGCACTGATGGGTTGCACTTCAATATAATCATAAAAACGCATCATATTTACGAGTTCTTCATCTTCTTTGCCACTTGCTTTTTCAAAAATTTCACCATGAATACATCCAGAACCAATTAGTAATCCGTCTCGTAATTTTTCCACTTCCTTACGAGGAATTTTAGGCTGTTCATTTTTATATAAATATTTTGTATTGGCAATGGAAACAATTTTAAATAAATTTTTTAACCCGTCTCGATTTTGCGCAATCATCGTAGCATGAAAAGGAAAGGCAAATCTTACTAAAGAATCCATATCAATATCTTCTAATAAATCTGTGGTTGTTACAATATTTCGGTCATTTAACGTTTTACACATTTTATAAAAAGCAATGGCCGTTCCTTCAGCATCATAATCCGCACGATGATGTTTATCTTCTTCCCAAGGAACATCTAATTTTTTGGTTAATGTTTGTAGTTTATGATTTGGCCATTCAGGATGAAGCATCCGTGCTAAACTCATAGTATCTAATACTGTTTTTTGAAATTCTGGTAAATGATATTTTGATACAGCAGCTTTCATAAACGAAATATCAAATTTGGCATTATGGGCAACCATTGGGAAATCTTGAGCCCATTCTAAAAATCTTTTGGTAACATTTTCTTCATTATCTTTGCCACTTACCATTTCATCGGTAATAAATGTTAATTCGGTAATTTTTTTAGGAATGGGACGATGAGGATCAATTAATTCATCAAAGCGATCAATAATCTTACCATTTTGAATTTTTACGGCTCCAATTTCAATCATTTGATCACTTCCGGCATAAAAGCCTGTCGTTTCAGTATCAAAGACAACAAACGTATCTTCTAATAAATGATATTCTTTCGGTTCTACAATTAAATCCACATCATCATTTACTAAGTTCATCTCGGCACCATATAATACTTTAAAACGATCTTTTCCTTCTTTTCCTTTGTTATAAGCATTTACAGTATGAAATAATTCCGGATAAGCTTGAACACAGTTATGATCGGTAACTGCAAGTGCTTTATGACCCATTTTAATCGCATGTTTTACGACATTTCGAGCATCTTTTTCTTCAAAAGGCACAACTGAATCCATGGCACTCATCATCGTATGAAGATGAAGTTCTACTCTTGGAATTTCGGCTTCATCCACCACGACCTCATCTTTGGAGTCAATTTTTTCCATATTCCGAACAGCTAGTACTAAATCTTTGGCAAAATGATCAAATTCCACATTTCCTTGAAACCGATACCAAGAACCAACTGAAATCGATTTACATGTAGCTTGATATTTCTTTTTATCTTTTATAAATATTTTGGCTAAAATAGAATTTGTTTTATCACTAATTTTTAATGTAATAATATTAATGGTATCTCTTTCAGTAAAATCTGCTCCAAAAACATACGCTTCTAAAATCACATTTTTATTTTCCCCAACAATATTATTAATAACGGTAGCGTCGCCTTCAATTTCTTTTCCCACTATAATATTTCCTTCAATTTTTTTTACTTCTTCTACTACAGCTTTGGTTTCTTTTTTACTTGCTTCAATCTCTTCTTGAACACTTTTTTGCATTTCTACATTAAAGAACGTATGCCATTCATAAGTTCCAAGCCCAAAGAGAATAAATTCTTTTTGCAATTCTAAAAATAGTTGTTTTAATTCCTCTTCTTCGGTTTTATTTCCTACTTCAAAAGTAATCTCATTTCCTTCTATTTTAGGCATACTATCTAATACGGAACCTAAAGAAGGTTTTTTATATTTATAAATTTCTTTTAAAGATGTTAGATAAGACAAGACATCTTCATTTGTTACTTCATCATAGCAAAAGGTAATATTACATTCCTCTTTGCCATGAATTTTATTTTGACAAGCTAGCAATAATTTACTTGTAATTTCATAAGGTAAAACATGAGTACCATGTAATTTTACTTCATAACGTTTTTCATTTTTATGAAACAATACTTTTTCAATTTCCAGTTCATTCAAGCAATCTCTTTCTCCATCATAGGAAATACTATTTAAAAATCTAGTTAATTCATCATTCATAACTTCTACTCCTTACTAATTTTTTCAATTTTATTGACATTAATTTGATAATCAGAAAATCTTCTTGCTACTCTTCCACGAATCAGTACTAAATCTCCTAAAGAAACATTCTCGAGCATATTCATCATACTTTTAAAGACAACAAAGGAAGCACTTCCCGTTTCATCACTGGCACTTAGAAAGGCCATTTTTTCTTTTGTCTTCGTGGTAATTTTTTTTATCCTTTCTAATAATACCACACAATTGATATGTTTATCATAATATTTTTCGATATTTTCGATTTTTACAATTGTTGAGTCCATATATTTACTCGCAGGATGATTACTAATATAAAAACCAAAACTATTCATTTCTTCTATTCTTTTTTCTTCCTCTGTTTCTTCTTCTGTTTCTTCTAAAGTTGGTTTTAAAACAAAATCATCTTCTAAATCACTCGATAATTCTGCATAATTTAAGGCATTGGAAATATTTTTTCGCAGTGTATTATGATTGGTACAAAATTCATCAAAAGCTCCCGCACTAATTAACGTTTCAATTGTTTTTCGGGTAATACTTTTTCCATAGGTTCTAGCAACAAAGTCAAAAAAGTCAACATAAACTCCTTCTTCTCTTTTCATAACAATTGTTTTGGCTGCTTCATCCCCAATATTTTTAATCACTGTAAATGGTAAAAGAATATCTTTTCCTAAAATTTGATAGGTAAGCGTACTTTCATTTATTCGCGGTTTTAAAATGGTAACTCCCATTTGTTTGGCGAGAGTTAAATACTCTTTGGTTTTCTCTAATAACGAAACACTCATATTTAATAAATTGACAATAAAATACACCGGAAAATAACTTTTTAAATATGCCATTTGATACCCAATATATGCATAAGAAACCGAATGACTTTTATTAAATCCATAATTAGCAAACTTTAAAATGAGTTCAAAAATTTCTTCGACTAATTTTTTATCATAACCTTTTTGACAAGCTCCTTTCAAAAACGATTCTTTGCTTGCTTCAATGATATTTCTTTTTTTCTTACTCATCGCTCTTCTAATTGTATCTGCTTCCGCAAAGGAAAAGCCTCCAATTTTTACTAAAATTTGCATAATTTGTTCTTGATATACAATAATTCCATATGTTTCTTCTAATATAGGTTTTAAATCTTCATGTAAGTAAGTTACTTTTTCTTGTTTTTCTTTTCTTTTAATATATGTATCAATATTTTCCATAGGTCCGGGACGGTACAAAGCCAAAGCCGAGACTAAATCTAAAAATTTTGTTGGCTTTAACTTTTTTAAAAAAGTTTTCATTCCTTCACTTTCAAATTGAAAAATCCCTATTGTATTTCCATCGGTAAATAATTTTAATACTTTTGGGTCATTTAACTGAATTCGTTTTAAATCTAACTTTTGATGGGTATTATCTTCGATTAAGTGTAAAACGTTTTTCATAATTGTCAAATTTCGTAATGCTAAGAAATCCATTTTTAATAAGCCTAATTCTTCTAAGTAATTCATCGTAACGCCCGTTAGTAAATCATTTCCATTGTAATGAATCGGAATTACGGTATCTAATGGGACAGAAGAAATCACCACCCCAGCAGCATGCGTAGAAATATGTTTTTTTAAACCTTCAATTTTTAAAGATTCTTCTACCAATTTTTTTATTTGTTCATTTTGATTTATATAATACTTGATGGTTTCATTGGCTAAATTTTCTTTTAATGTCAGTTTAGCATCCATGAAATTCACAAAAGTTTCTAACATTGTAGGCTCTAAATCCATACATTTTCCAACCGAACGAAGAACAAGTTTACATTTTAAGGTTCCAAATGTCATAATATTGGCTACACAAGACTCGCCGTATCTTTGTTTGACATAGTTTACTACTTCATCTCTTCTTTCCTCTTCAAAATCGATATCAATATCGGGCATAGTTACACGTTCAGGATTTAAAAATCTCTCGAATAATAAATGATATTCTAACGGGTCTACATCGGTAATACCTAAGGAGTAACTAATTAGAGAACCTACTGCACTTCCTCTTCCTGCCCCCACTAAAATACCATGCTTTTTAGCAAATAAGACATAATCATACACTATTAAAAAATAATCCGCAAAACCCATTTTTTGAATTACTGATAACTCATATAAAAATCTTGTTTCATATTCTTTTGAAACATTTCCTTGTAATCTTTTTACGAGTCCTTTTCTAGATAGATTTTCTAAGTAAGTATTAGAATCAATATTTTTATCAAATTTAGGAATATAAGAGGCATCTTTAGGAATTACAACTTGACAGGAATCACAAAAAGCTTTGGTACTTTCATCTACTAAATCTTCTTTAAAATAGTATTCCATGGTATTTTTTTCATAATCTTTTAATTCAATTAATTTTAAAGAACTATTTTGAGCAATCGCTTGCAGTAAATTTAAAGAATTTTTTTCTTTTCGCATAAAGGCTTTTAAATCAGGACAAAACACAGTATTTTCGGTAATAATTTGAATTTGATTTTGTTCATACATCGAGCTATATCCTACATAAAGATGACTCACTTTTTCTTTCAAGTTTTTATATTCTTCCATATATAAAAAAGGTAAAATTATATTTAAATGTGTTTGATAAGTTTCCAAATCCAAATAACTTAATGCTCTGGTTTCTAAAATCGTTCCAATTTTAAGAAGTGCTTGATAGCCTAGATAATTTCTCGCATAAAGATACAAAGGAATCGAATCTATAGATACTTCTAAACCAATTAAAGGCTTAATAGAATGAGCCATCATTGTATCATAAAATTCCATGACTCCATATAAATTTTTATCACAAATCCCACAAATAGGAATATGATATTTCTCTAAAAAAAGAGCAAGTTTAGGAATGGTGATCATGCTTTCTAACATTGTATAGTCGGTTGTAACTTTTAATGGAAGAAACATATTCATCACCCACCTTGTAGATTTAGTATACCATACATTTTTTCGTTTTTCTATATAAAAATATAAAATTTCAACGATTCATACCCACATCCCAATGTTTCGCATTTATAGAAAATGTTAATTTACATTCACTTTACAAATATATATTTTTTTTGACACATAAAAACTCTAAAAATTTAGAGTTTTATTCATTTACATGACTTTGTATTTCTTCAATCTTTTCTAAAGATAAGCCTGTAATCTCAGCAATCGTTTCTAACCCTAATTCTGGTGTTTTCATGAGCATTGATCTCGCAATTTCTTCTTTTTCTTGTTGTTGTCCCATTTCTTTGCCAATTTTTTTGCCTAAATTCTGACCTCTTTTTTCAGCTTCATGAATTTCTGTATTTTTCTGAAATAATTGATCTTCTTCATAAC
>CANQEG010000035.1 GCA_947594705.1 uncultured Bacilli bacterium
ATGTAAATTTAGTCGCGGAAGCTTTAACTTTACCGGGAGAAGGTAGGGAAGTAGGGCCTTCCTTAGGGGCTAATAAGCCTTTTTACAAGGTATTTTCTTTGCTCCTTCGGTTGTTGCAAGTGCTTTAAAAACAAGTATTTTAGCCAGTTATATGTTAAAAAGATTAGGCTATATTGTCGAACCTGACCCGTTTGAAAGTCGGGCTGATATTGTTGAAAGAATTGAATTTGGAAATGCCAAAGATTTAATTTCTTATTGTGAAGGAATTCAATCAGGAAGTCCAATTGACTCTTATGTTGTGCCTATTCCTGTCGATATGCCCGGGTATGATGACAAAGTAATCATGGCGGCAGGAGCATTTACGCAAGGCTCATCTATTGAACTTTCTTGTGATGGACCATTAAAAAGTCCATACTATGCTTATCAACAAGGAGGATTGACATTTGATACGGCTAAGATTGGTGTTTTAAAAGCGATTGATAAATTAATCAAAGAAAAGAGTGAAAAGGATGAATGAATTAAAACCAAATGATTTATTTGTGGTGGAAAGTAGTGATGGAGCAAAAGAATGTAAATTGATTACTAGTATGTATTCAGAAGAAAGAAAAAAATATTATGTTATTTATGCTCCTGTCGATAACGATGAAGAAATTTATGTTTCTTCCTTTTTACCAAACGATGATAAAGGAAACTTAGAAGCTGTGGAAGATGAAAAAGAACTCGCTGAGATTGCTCAATTTCTAGAAGAATATGGAAGTGAAATATGATTGAAGAAAATACTTATGAAGCTACCAAATTAGCTGAAACTTATATTTTTCCCTATTTAAAAGACACTACAAAAATTAAGCAAATTTCGTTTTATCAAAGTACGAATAAAATACGAATCGATAATCACTTATATTTGCTTCAAAAAGATGGAAAAGTTTTTGAAATACGAAAGAAAAATGGTGTAGATTGTTTTGTCTTGTTAACGAATAATTTAAAAGAAAATCATCGAAGTAATGTAGTTGGTAAAAAAGGAAAGTTAAAAAATCCCAAAATATTATTTACTCTGGGAATGGCCTTTGTATTACTAGGAACTTCTTTATCAAATGAACAAAAGCCTGAAGAAAATGCTGAAATTGTTACCGAAATCAATGAGGATACGAAAGCGTTAGAAGATATCATTGTAATTCCTAATGAAATTCCTAAAGAAATACCTATCGAAACCCCAAAAGATTTTACACCTTTGAAAGAAGAAAAAACTTTTTATTCTTGTTCTTGTCCTTTAGAATTACAAAAATTTATTTATGAAAAGTGTTTGCAGTTTGGTGTTCCTTTTCGCGTGATGATGAGTATCGGGCATCAAGAATCAGGTGGTTCTTGGAATAATAATGGGAAAGTATCTTCTACAAATGATTATGGTGAATTTCAAATTAATGCTTGTAACATGCAAGAATTATATCAAGTATTTGGCTATGAAAAAGAAAATTATGAGGATTTTGTCTCGGCTATGAAAAATGATTCTTATCGAAATGCTGAAGCTTCTGTCTATTTGATTTCCAAAATTTGTAAAATGTATGATAAAGAAGATTATGAAAATATCTTTGGTACTTATAATGGCTGGGTAAATTGGCAAAAGAAATCTATTAGTCAAAACTATGTCAAAAAGTGTTTAGAATATATGAATACCATATATCTTCCATTAGATTTTGATGAAACAATTGCCAAAGATTTAGGAAGATAATGATGAAAAAGTTAGATATTTTATATGAAGATAAAGAATATATTATTGTGAATAAGCCAGCTAAAATGTTAACCATTCGTACCGAAAAAGAAAAAGAAAATACCTTATATCATGAAGTAAGTACCTATGTAAAGAAAAAGTACCCTAAAAATAAAGTTTTTATTGTGAATCGTTTAGATAAAGATACTTCGGGAATTGTTGTATTTGCGAAAAATGAAGTTTGTAAAAAATTTTTACAAGACCATTGGAATGAAATTACTACCAGAAAATATATGGCAATTGTAGAAGGGGTTATGAAAGGAAAAAATATACTAAAGCATTATGTAAAAGAAAGTAAGACTTTACAAATGTTAGTTACCGATAAAGAACATGGGAAACTCGCCATTACGGAATATAAAAGTTTGAAATGGAATAAAAGTTATTCTTTATTAGAAATTCAAATTCACACGGGAAGAAAACATCAAATTCGGTTGCAACTAAGTACCACGGGGCATCCAATTGTTGGTGACAAAAAATATGGAAGTAATAAAAATCCGTTAGGAAGAATGGCTCTTCATGCTTATTATTTAAAAATAAACTTACCAAAGAAAGAAATAATTTGTGAATCACCTCTTCCCAAAGAAATGCAAAAAATGTTTCCTAAAATAGAAAAGAGTGAAAAATAAATGGAACGTCTACAAAAAGTAATTGCCAATTCTGGGTATTGTTCTCGAAGAAAAGCAGAAGAATATATTGCCAAAAAACAAGTAACTGTAAATGGTGAAGTTGCCACATTGGGAATGAAAGTAAGTGAAAAAGATATCATTCTTATCAATCAAACTGCCTTAACGAAAGAAGAAAAAGAATATTTCTTACTTTATAAACCAGCCAATGTCATATCAAGTGTAAAAGATGAAAAAAAACGCCCCACTGTTGTAGATATCATTCCTACGAAAACAAGAATTTATCCTGTTGGAAGATTAGATTATAATACGACTGGCTTACTTTTACTTACCAATGATGGAGAGCTTTCTAATTTTTTAACACATCCGAAAAATGAAATTGAAAAAACATATACAGCTAAAATTAATGGTATCTTAAGCCCTAGTGAAATAATGGAATTAAAAAAAGGGATTGTCATTGAAGAAAGAAAAGTTCATCCAACGTTCGTAAAAGTGAAAAAAATAAATCAAGAACATCAAACTTCTACAATAACGATAGGAATTACAGAAGGAAGAAATCATATTGTAAAAAAACTTTTTGCGCATTTTGGTTATAAAGTAGTAAAGTTGAAACGAGAAAGTTATGCTTTCTTAACATTAGAAGGGTTAAAAGAAGGGGAGTTTCGCCCTTTAACTAGAAAAGAAATTAAAAAGTTATATTCTCTTAGGTAAATATGATATGCGAAATTAAAAAAAGTGCATACCTTAAAGTAGGTGAAACAAATGAAACGAATTTCCGTAAATGAATATCATAAAAGCTTAGGAGAATTAATTGATTTATCAAGTCCAAGTGATTTTGGTTTAGACCATCATCCTGATGCCAAAAATATTCCTTATCAAAAATTTATGCTTTACTATGACCAACTACTAAAAAAAGGAAAGCCTTATTATTTTATTTGTTCTAAGGGCCTTCATAGTGGAAAAGTGGTAAGAATGTTAGAGTATTTTGGCTATGATGTAACACAAGTTGTCAAGTGAATTAGGGAAACCTAATTTTTTCTTGTGATAAAAACATTAGTTTGTTATAATGAAGAAGAAAAGATGTGAAAAAAAATGGAGCTAATTATCTTAATTGGTATGGGAATTATTATAGTATTATTACTTGTTCTTTTTCTAAAATTAAATACCAATAAAAAAGGAAATTCTTTAGAAAAAGAAAATTTATATGAATTTGAAACAAAATTAACCAAAGAAATTGGAGAGTTTAAATTTGATTTTGCTAATTTTATTCATAAAGATTTTGAAGATTTAAAATTAAAAATGGAAAATCAACTTTTTTTAATTAATGAAAAAGTAAATAAAAGAATTGATGAAAACTTTGAAAAAACGAATAAAACATTCACTAATATTGTCGAAAGATTATCTAAAATAGATGAAGCCCAAAAGAAAATAGATGTGTTATCTACAGAAATTGTTTCATTACAAAGTGTTTTAACCGATAAAAAAACGAGAGGTATTTTTGGAGAAGTTAATTTAAATTATATTTTAACTAGTGTTTTTGGAGAAAACAATCCTTCTATTTATGAATTACAGTATCATCTTCCTAATGGTTCAATTGCCGATTCTATATTGCATGCTCCTAGTCCATTAGGAAATATTTGCATTGATTCGAAATTTCCTTTAGAAAATTATGAAAAAATGACCAATCGTAATTTAGGAGAAGAAGAACGGAAAAATGCTTTGAAATTATTTAAAAATGATGTAAAAAAACATATTGATGCCATTGCATCGAAATATATTATTCCCGGAGTTACTTCTGACCAAGCTATTTTATTTTTACCAGCTGAAGCTATATTTGCGGAAATTCATGCCTATCATCCAGATTTATTAAAAGAAGCATATCAAAAAAAGGTATGGATTACATCTCCAACTACCTTAATGAGTACATTAACAACAATATTCATGATTATTAAAAATATGGAACGAGATAAATATGCCAAAGTAATTCAAATAGAATTACAAAAATTAGCTGTGGAATTCTCTCGGTATCGTGATAGATGGGACAAATTATCAAGGAGTATTGACACTGTAAATAAAGATGTCAAAGAAATTCATTTAACAACTGAAAAAATTACCCGGCAATTTAATTCTATTAATCAAGTAGAATTAAAAAATTTAGAAGATACTGAGAGAGTAGAATTCTTAGATGAATAAATGGCAATGAAATATTCAACAATTACTTAGTATAATATTAGAAAGTAGGGAAAGAAAAAATGGTTCGAAAAAAAATTTTCAAAGAGAACTGGTTAAATCCTATTCTTTTAGAATACAATGAAGAAAAATATGAATTTGAATATTTAAAAGACTATCACGTATTTCTTTTGAAAGATGCCATTACGAAGAAAAACTTAGCAATCTTTTCGGATGAAATAGGATTTATAATTGAACATGAAATTAACGGAACTACCCATTTTATAGTAAGTGACCGAAGTGAATATGACTTTGAAAATGAGAAAGGAATTTATTTAAAAGATTATATTGAATTATATCAATCTTTATGTTTAATAAAAACTTATCATGTTTCGTCATCAGATGAAAAAAATCTTCGCATAAAAGACCATTACTATAAAGTAGAAACTAAGAAAAATGGTGGATGTATTTATAATTTAAAAGAAAAATCTAACTTTTATCAAGAACTATATAGTGAAGAAGAAATTTTAAAGTTATTTGAAGAACCCATTATTTTAGTATCTCGAGTATTACAAAGTGATTATAATCCGGACATAAAAGATAAAATTACTTATGGAATTAATTTAGATACTTTTTGTATTGCTACTCCAATTTATAGTGAATTACAACAAAGATTCATTCCCGTTGTAACGACTCAAAATTCTAGTTTCAATCGCACTATATCAATTCCTTTAGAAAAAAGAGAAGCTATGACGATTGAAAAAGAAATTATGAATACCATATATGACTTAGAATTTTATTTAGAACCAATTCCCGGAATTTATTTAAAAGATAATACTCTGAATCAACAATTTGTTAGAAAATTCACTAAAAAAAGCTAGTTTGAATTCAAAACTAACTTTTTTTTAACGGAAATAAAATAAAACAAAAATTCCTAATAAGAAACAATAAATAGAAAATTTCCAAAGCTTTCCTTTTTGGACTAAACTACTTAACCATTGATAAGAAAAATAAGTTACAATACCAGCAGCTAGAAGACCCGCCATATAAGGAAGGAGTAAGTTCATTAAATTTCCATCTTGAAATATATCTAAAACTCCAAGTCCCATAGAAGCTACACTAACTGGAAAATATAACATAAAAGTATATTTTAAAGAAGATTTTCTAGAAAGTCCACATAAAAGGCAACCAACTAAAACTGTTCCACTACGACTAATTCCCGGAAGTAAAGCAATCATTTGTAAAAGTCCAATGATAATGGCATCTTTATAAGTAATATCATCATCTTCTTTTTTCCCTTTGGAATTTTTCACAAGGAATAGAAGAAAAGCTGTAACCAGAAAAGCAATTCCTAAAAACATCATATTTTCAGAAAACTTATCAACTTCATCTTTAAATAATACACCCATAATTCCAACTGGAATACTACCTACAATAATTAGCATACAATATTTAAATTTCTTTTGATAAAGATTTCTTTTTTTCTTATCAAAAAGATAACCAAAGAAACTGCGAATTAAATCAATAATTTCTTTTCTAAAAATCCAGAAAATTGCTAAAAAAGAACCAAAATTTACAACAATTTCAAAATTGACATCTTGAAGCATATTTGTATTAAATAAATTTTTAAATAATACTAAATGTCCACTAGAAGAAATTGGCAAAGGTTCAGTAAATCCTTGAAGAATTCCCAATATTATATATTTTATAAAATTCATATTACCACCTATTCCATTATATACTAAAAATGAAAAATAAGAAATAAAATATTTTAGGAGTGTAAAAATGAAATCATTTATTTTCTTTGTTTTGGGAATTTATTGTTGTACATTTGGACTTTTCTTTACACTTTTATATTGTAATTTATTTCTTTTTGGGTATACTTTTGGAAACTTTGTTTATTTTATTATTAGAAGAGGAGAATGTATCATTTTTCTTCTGGGAATAGTATTTCTTTATTTGAGTACAAAAAGGAAAGGGTGAAAATATGCAATACTACTATGATATATTAGTAAATTTTGATACTACTTTGTGGGAATTTTATGAATGGGAAGAACAAGACCCTATCGTTCGAATTAAAAAAATTCCCTTATTACGAATCAGTGAAAAAGATATTCGTAAATTTCTATCTTATCAAATTGAAATAGATTCACAATTTTTACAAAAATATAAAAATAAAGTAATTTGGAAAAATAAAAAAGAAGATTCTACTTGTCTTTTGTTTTCTAGTACCAAACATGCTTTGGTTTTAGAATTTGATGAATCAGGAAAAAGTATATTTCGAAGTAAATTACTTATCGAAGATGAAAATAATTGTAATGAAGTAGCAAATTCTTTAGAATGTATATCGATTCCTTATGAAATAAAAGAAAAACTTCCTATTCGCCATTATTTTAGACAAGAAGAAGAGGAAAAACATCGGATTACGATTGAATTAAATACTATAAGAGAAACCGGAAATATGAAAAAATGTTCTTATTTATATTATGAATATTTTGGTATATTGGAAAATGATTTAGGAAAAATGATTGAAGATTTTGAAAGAGAATTACAAAAAGAATATAATTCTAAAATTCATAAAATTGTAAAATTAATTGAATTATCTTATAAGGAGTCTTTATGAAAAAAATAGTTCTTCTTTTTCTTTGTTTCTTTTTCTTCACTGGTTGTGTGAAAAATGAGGCACCTGATGTTGTAAATGCATATTTTCAAAAATATAAAAATCATGATACTAGTGTGTTAAATAGTTTAGAACAATTAATTATTGATGAAGATTTATTAGAAAATGAAAAAGATTCTTATCGTTTAATTATGAAAAAACAATATATGGATTTAAGTTATAAAATTATAAGTGAACTATATAATGGGGATGATGCTTTGATTACAGCAGAAATAGAAGTATATGATTATGTATATAGTAAAAAAAGTGCCAAAATTTATTGGGAAAATCATCCCGAATTATGGGATGAAAATCGAAAATACCGAAATTTACAATTAAAGTATATGAATGAAGAAACAAAAAGAGTGAAGTATACGATTGATTTTGAAGCCCATTATGAAGAGGATAGGTGGGTACTAATTCCGCCTAATTATGAAGTGATTCAAAAAATTCATGGAATCTATGCTTATGAAGAGGACTAAAAAAGGTTCTTTTTTCATATAATTTTTTAGGTGAATTTACATGAAAAAATGGTTTCTTCTATTTTTATTTTTCTTATTTCCACTCAGAGTAAAAGCTATATCAGCAGAAAGTTATGTTGTAATGGATTATGATACGGGAAGAATTTTATCAGCGAAAGAACCGGAAAAGGAAAAATTAATCGCGAGTACTACTAAAATTATGACTTGTATTATTGCCTTAGAAAAAGGAGATTTAAAAAGTGTTAGAAAAGTGAAAGAAGAAGTATTAAAAGCTTATGGAAGTGCAATTTATTTAAGTTTAGAGGAAGAAATTACGTTAAAAGATTTATTATATGGACTTATGCTTAGAAGTGGGAATGATGCAGCGATTGAAATAGCATATCATCTTTCTGGTTCCATGGAAGAATTTGTAAAACTCATGAATGAAAAAGCTTATGAATTAGGAATGAGTCATACTATTTTTTATAATAATCATGGTTTGGAAGAAGAAAATGGTGTTGGTAATACTTCGACTGCAAAAGATATGGCGAAATTAATGCGTTATGCTCTTAACAATCAAACGTTTCGAGAAATTATTGGAACTAAAAGTTATACTGCCAAAACAAGTGGTAAAACTTATGTTTGGCAAAATAAAAATAAATTATTAAAGATGGATCCTTATCAAATTGGTGGGAAAACTGGATTTACCGAAAAGGCAAGAAGAACCTTAGTAAGTGCTTCTAAAAAAGATGAGAAAACCTGTATTGTAGTTACGTTAAATGATGGAAATGATTTTTTAGATCATAAAACTCTTTGTGAAGCAGTATTTCAAAAATATGAAAGAGTTACAATATTAGATAAAAATGCCACCGTAATTGATGCTGAGAAGGAAGGAAAATATTACTTAAAAGATAATTTTTATGCTTTGTTAACTGAGGAAGAACAAAAACAAATTGAAATTCGTTATCAAATAACTTCTGATAGTATCAAAGAGGAGGTTGGTGTTGCGGAAGTTTATTTAAATGATACGTTATTAGGGAGTGTAAAAATTTATCAAAACATAGAAGAAGAAAAAACGAGTCAAAAAGAAAACTTTTTGGTAAGATTTTTGAGGTGGTTATTTCGATGGTAACATATATTTGGGTATTTTTTGTTGTAATTGGTAGTTTTTTTACAATTTTTACAGGAAATATTTCTTCCTTAAATAATCAAATATTAAAAGGAGGAAGTGATGGACTAAAATTATTATTTGATATGCTTCCTTTACTAGTTTTATGGACTGGAATTATGCAGATTGCTGAAGATTCTAAATTATTAGAGTTATTTTCGAAATTAGTAAGACCAGTTCTTAGTAAATTGTTTCCAAGTCTTCCCAAAGATCATCCAGCAATAGGGTATATTGCATCAAATATAGCTGCCAATGCTTTAGGGCTTGGAAGTGCCGCGACTCCTTTTGGGTTAAAAGCTATGGAATGTTTACAAGAAGACAATCCTCAAAAAGATACAGCTACCGAAGCAATGATTACCTTTTTAGTTTTAAATACTGGAGGAGTTACGATAATTCCAACAACCGTAATAGCACTTCGAATGATGTATCAAAGTAGTAATCCAACTGAGATTATTATTACAAGTGTATTAGCAACTTTAATTAGTAATATTTCTGGGTTATTATTTGATTATGTAAAAAGGAGAAAGAACCATGACTAATCTCGCTAATTATATTGTTCCTATTTTTGTATTAGGAATTATATTATATGCTTTTCATAAAAAGGTAAATATCTATGAATCTTTTTTAATAGGAGCCAAAGAAGGACTTGTTACAACATTTAAAATTGCTCCAGCTGTGATTGCGATGGTTTTTGCTACCAATTTATTTTTAAACTCTCATTTTTTAGAATTTCTTTTTTCCTATTTTAATCCTTTTTTAACGCATTTTGGAATTCCTATCTCTGTGTTACCAATGGCTTTAGTAAGACCTATTTCAGGAACAGCATCATTGGCCATCATGACTAATATTTTTGCGGATTATGGACCTGATTCTTTTGTAGGAAGATTGGCTTCTAATTTGCAGGGATGTACAGATACTACAATTTATGTTTTAGCACTTTATTTTGGTTCTATTAAAGTTACGAAAACAAAGCATGCTTTACAAGCCGGATTATTTGCTGATTTTGTAGGTATTTTAGCGGCTTTTTTGATTACATTTCTCTTTTTTGGTTAAATTTTTTTATAAAAATAATTGCTATATATTATCGGAGTTTATAAGCACATAAGCGAACAAATGTGTAATATTTTGAAGAAAAAAATTTGACTTTCTACATAA
The DNA here is from genome assembly GCA_947594705.1 of uncultured Bacilli bacterium. Classification (GTDB taxonomy): domain Bacteria; phylum Bacillota_I; class Bacilli_A; order RF39; family UBA660; genus Ventrenecus. The sequence goes on from CANQEG010000035.1 coordinate 10,001, forward strand.
GCTATGGTATGATATTTGTGCTTTTCGAAAAGAGAAAGGTTGGATTTTTAAAATGAAAAAATTACCCTCGGTAAAAGCAATTCTTATTGCTATTGCCGTAATATGTAGTATAGAATTTATTACAAACCGACTAGAAACTGTAACGATTTTATCATTTGATAGAGCAATTACACCATCGACAAATGCATTCATTGAAACGATTGTTTTAAAAAATGAAAGAGAACGTTTAGAAAAAGAAAGCAAAGTAAAAAAGCCTATCGAACCACAAGAAATTGAAATTATAAGTTTGAAAGCATCAACACCAATGATAGTTTTTGATGGTATGACCATGGAAGAGCTTTCGGAAAAGTTAAATCGTAGTTTACATAGTGATTTAGAGGGATATGGAAGTTCCTATGCCAAATATGCGATTGAATATGGTGTGGACCCTTATTTAGCCGTTTCCATTTCTTTATTAGAAACAGGATGTAATTGGGGATGTAGTTCCTTAGTTACAAACTGTAATAACGTTGGAGGAATGAAAGGCCAAGGAGGATGTAATGGTGGTTCTTATGCGGTGTTTGATTCCCTTGATAGTGGAATTGAATCAATGATAAGAAATTTGTCAGTGAATTACATTCAAAAAGGATTGGTAACTCCTGAACAAATCAATACCAAATATGCTTCAAGTTCTACATGGGCTATGAAAGTAAATAATTACATTGAACAAGTCAAAAATGCTGAATAAAGGGGCTGTCGAGAAATTAGATAATTAATTTCTTGACAGTTTCTTTTCTTTTTGCTTTACAATAGGCATTTTTTC
>CANQEG010000036.1 GCA_947594705.1 uncultured Bacilli bacterium
ATTTTCGTTTCAATTCGTAATGCCAACATTACCCATAATGAAGGCAAAACTTCTTTAAAACTCAAATCGTGTCAAAATGTGGTTTATTATGTTATTTTATTCTACGATATTTATTTGTTCACTGATATATTTATGTCCTTTATAATTTAGAAAGTAACTTGTATTATCAAAAAAATAACTTTTATTATTTATGATATTTTGAATATCAATCCAAGTGGCCTGATGCGTATTACATATTTTTTCTAGTTCTTCATTGATGCCTTTTATTTTTTCTTCTTTCATATTTTTCGTTGGATACAAACTTATTACTATAATTTTTTTATTATTATAGATTCTTAGCATTGTTAAGATTTTATCCATATTTTTTAAATAGGTTTCTATGTCTTTTGTTTTTAAATTATTTTGTTGGTTTAATTCTTTCATTCCGATTGCTAATGTAATATACTTGGCTTTTGATAAGGTTTGTTGAATGGATTTTTTCGTTTCTTCTATCGTAATATTTTCTTTTAATTTGGTTAGAAGAGTTTCGGTAGTTTCATTCTTATTGGCAAAATCTTTATAGTAATGCTCCAATTTATTTTCTTTTTCTAAGTCTTCTTTTAAATAGTCATTAAAACTATAGCCTTCTATTTGATAAGCGGTTTCTCCTGTGGCAATTCCATCTCCTAAAACAACAAAATCTAAGGGTTCGTGATAGACCCATTTATAGATAATAAATGTTAAAATTGTGCCAAAAAAAATAGTTAGAAGGATTATTTTTTTCATAATGCCACCTAACTTATTTTATGTTTTTTATTTTTTTATATGATTCTTATTCTTCTATTTGTTCTATATCAGCGCCTACTCCTTGTAATTTTTCAATCATATGTTCATAACCTCTTAATATGTGTTCTATTTGGGAAATTTTGGTTGTTCCCGTAGCAATTAAACCAGCTACCACAAGAGAAGCTCCGGCTCTTAAATCACTTGCTTCCACATCACTTCCATAAAGTTTTGTTTTTCCTTTGATATAGGCAGTTTGATTATTTACTTTGATGTCTGCCCCCATTTTATTTAGGTATGGAATTTGACCCATTCGATTGGTATAAATTGTTTCTTCTAAAATACTGATTCCTTCACATTGAGTCATTAATGTTGTCATGGGCTGGGCTAAATCCGTTGGAAATCCAGGATAAATTAAGGTTGTAATATTTAGTGGTTTTAACGTTCCTTGGCGATTGATAATCAGTCTATTTTCTTCCATTTTTATGTCAACACCTATTTCTTGTAATTTAGAAATTAAACTCATTAAGTGCTCTTTGATGACATTTTCCACAATATAATTTTTTCCTAAAAGGGCTCCAATAATAATATACGTTCCTGCTTCTACACGATCGGGAATCACTTCTATCATGGATTTATGAAGATAATCTACTCCTTCAATTTTGATTTTACTGGTACCAGCTCCGGTGATTTTAGCTCCCATATTATTCAAAAACGTAGCTACATTTACAATTTCTGGTTCTTTGGCAGCATTGTTAATAATCGTAGTTCCTTTGGCTTTTACTGCAGCAAGCATAATATTTATGGTAGCGCCTACACTCGCAAAGTCTAAATATATTTTAGCACCCTTTAGTTCTTTGGCATCAATCACGTATTTATCTTTATCTTCATTTATAGTAGCGCCTAAAGCTTCAAATCCTTTTAAATGAAAGTTTATTTTTCGTTGGCCAATATTACATCCGCCCGGAAAATAAATTTCAACATATTTTTTACGACCTAGTAACGCTCCCATAAAATAGTAACTTGCCCGTAGTTTATTTGATAGTTCTTCAGGAATGACAGCATTTTGCAAATTTTTCGTATCAATTTTTAACGTATCTTTTTCTTCTGTTACAGTTCCATTTAATAATTTTATAATACTGATTAAAGCATTTTTATCGGTAATATCAGGAACATTATATATTTCGACTTCTTCATCACAAAGAATCGAAGCCGGAATTAAAGCAACAGCGGCATTCTTAGCTCCAGAAATTTTTATTGTTCCCGATAGTTCTTTGGACCCTTCAATTTTTATTTTTTGCATAGATAACTCACTCCTTTAGTAATTTTATCATATCAAATTTTTACTATTTTTTAAAGAAGTTTGGTTTTTATTTACATATATGAAAGATGCCTAATCCAAGAAGTAATAAAATTCCCAAAATATTCGCTTTTTTCCCTAATTTGTGATACGCATATTTGCCTAACTTTAAACCACCATACGTAAATAAGAAACTTACAATAGAAAAGATTGTCATAGCAATTATATGATTATTTGTTACGCCAGATAATCCAAGTCCTGTGGAAAAAGCATCTATGGAAACGCCAAAGGAAAATAAAAAAATACCGAAAAAAGAAAAGTCTAAGTCTATTTGTTCTTCATTTCGATGAGTTTCAATTAAAAGATTTATTGCAATAAAAAGTAAAATACATCCTAAAAATATATTGCTATTTAATTGAAAAAAAGATACGATTTGACTGCCAATGATATTTCCTAAAAACGGCATTAAAAAATGCATGATTCCAACTGTAAGACTAATTTTTAAACATTGCCGGTTAGATACATTTAATGACCCAATTCCTAATGATAAGGAAAAGGTATCCATACTTAAGGCTACGGCTAAGAAAAAAAGGCGTAAGAAATTGGTCATAGTTCTCTCCTGCTTCTATTTTATGAAGAGATTATGTTTTTTATGAAGAATATTTTTTTAACATTTCTTCAATAAAAAATTTATATTCTACTTTTGTGGTATCATCTTTTTGTTCTAGTAAACATAATGGAGGAAACATAACACACCACCAATTTTCTCCAGCTCCACTTCCTAAAGTAATGACTAGTGATGTATATTCGCCACTGGGATAGGTTACACCTTTATATTGTTTGGTAGGAAAAAAGTTTTTACCAAACGAGATTTGACTATTGGGACTTAATTGGTTTACTTTGTCTTTTATTGTGGATAAGTTATTTATAATGATTTCTTTTGCATCTTCACTTGTTTTGGCAGTTTTTATAGAAGCATTCAAGGTATTTTCAATTTCATCTTTTACTTGTATTTTTAAGGCTTGGTCTTCAATGGTATTACTATTTGCGATAACCCGAAAGCGAATGGCATAATCGGGAATTAAAATTTCTTCTTTCTTTTGGATGGTAAATAGTATTGTGATTATAAAAAGAATGGGGATTATTTTTTTCATTATTTTCACCAATTCTTTTATGGGAAAGTTTCTTTTTTTTTATGCAGTTAAAAACGCATATCTTGGTTTGCCACTTAAATCTTTTTCAATTACACAAGTATATGTAGATAAGTACTTTCTTTGTAATGCTACTATTTTTCTTGATTGTTCATAACCGATTTCTAAAGCGATAAGTTTCGGTTTATCGTTACATTGGCTGATATTTTTTATTATTTCTTCATAGAAATACATTCCTTCTTTTTCGGCAAAAATAGCCTTTTGTGGTTCATATTTGGTTTCTTCTCCCACAGGAATATTTTTAGCAACATACGGAGGATTACTAATGATTACATCAAAATGTTCATAAGAATAATTTTTTAAATCATATTGTTGAAAGTGAATATCAACCTTGTTTATTTGGGCGTTTTCTTTGGCTAACTCAAGCGCATCTTTAGATATATCAATGGCCGTAACTTGAGAGCGATAATTTTTCTTTAGAGCAATGGCAATACATCCACTTCCCGTACCAATATCTAAAACTCTTGGATTGGTAAGATTTAATTCTTTTAATTTTTGAAGCGTTTTTTCTACTAAAAATTCTGTTTCAAATCTAGGAATTAAAGCGCGTTCATCAACTTTTATTAGGCAATTATAAAATTCAACATTTCCTATTAAATATTGCACAGGATAATGATTATTTATTTGTTCGATTACTTTTTCTAATTCCTTTGGGTATTTCTTTTTTAATAGTTGCCAATCTGTTTCCGTGATATTTTCTGGCTTCATGAGTAACCTCCTCTCATAATTCATGATTGTTTACAGAATTACTGATATTTTGTCATGTATCAGTATTTTTGTCAACTAAGAATCTTTTTGATTACAAAAAAACTAGCAAATTTTTATTCTCCTGCTAGCTTTCTTTTTAAATCTTCAGTGATTAACGCATCAATGATAGGTTCTAATTCCCCTTCCATTACTCTATCTAAACTCATTATCGAAAAGCCAATGCGGTGATCTGTTACTCTATTTTGAGGGTAGTTATATGTTCTTATTTTTTCCGAACGATCCCCTGTTCCTACTTTACTTTTTCGTTCATTTCCAAATTTTTGTTCTTGTTCTTGTTGTTCTTTGTCATATAATTTTATTTTTAACCATTGCATAGCTTTTTCTTTATTTTTTAATTGGCTTCGTTCATTTTGACAAGTTACAACTGTATTGGTAGGTAAATGGGTAATTCGAACAGCAGAGTTTGCTGTGTTTACGGATTGCCCTCCTGCACCACTGGAATGATAGACATCAATTTTTAAATCACTTTCTTTGATTTCTATGTCAATATCATCTCGTTCTGGCATTACGACAACAGTTGCCGTTGAAGTATGAACTCTTCCTTGGGTTTCCGTTACAGGAACTCTTTGAACACGATGAGCGCCACTTTCATATTTTAGTTTACTATAGACATTTTCTCCTTTTATTGTACATTCTACTTGCGCAAAGCCTCCACTGGTTCCTTCTACTTGATGATTTATTTCTACTTTCCAACCATTTTTTTCAGCATAATATGTATACATTCTTAATAAATCTCCCGCGAAGATATTGGCCTCATCCCCACCGGCAGCTCCTCTTATTTCCATAATAATATTTTTGCCATCATTTTCATCTTTCGGAATTAAAAGTATTTCTAATTCTTTATTTAGCTTTTCTATTTTGGCTTCGTTTTCAGTGATTTCTAATTCTGCCATATCTTTCATTTCAGGATCATTCAATAATGTTTTCGCTTCATTTAGATTTTTTTCACATGTTAACAGTTCTTCATATTTTTGCACAACTTCACTCAAATCACTTTGTTCTTTAGAGTATTCTTTTACTTTATTAAAGTCATTCATAATTTCTGGGGTCATTAATAAATTTCCCAGTTCTTCATAACGAGCTTTAATTGTTTCTAATTTTTCTTTCATAACTTTTTTCCTTTCTTTTTTATTATTTATAAAGGAACTAAGCTACAATGCATCCTCTTCTTCATCAATAATTACTAAATCTTTTAAATCATCATCAGAATCATCTTCCACTTCATCTTCATCATAGTAAGTATCATCTTCTGTTTCTTCTTCCTCTTCCAGTTCTTCGGCATCTTCTTCAAAGTCTTCTTCTTCATCTTCAATCACTAATTTTTCACTATGGCGAGTTCTTAAATCCCAATAGCCATCATCTAACATAATAAATTTCTTATTTGTTGTTAAAATTTCAAAGAAATCGGCGATTAAAGAAATAAAGGCATCTTCATCTAAATCTAATGCATCACATACTTTTTGGAATAAATCATTGATTTTCATTTTCTTTTTGCCTTCTTCTAATATTATATAGGCAATTTCATCGTACCCCATTACTTCTAATTCTTCTTTGGTATATTCTTTTAATTTTTTCATTTTTCTTACATCCTTTCTGGTAAATAAATTCCTAATAATAATAGCATTTCTTTTACTATTTTATTAGCAAGTTGAAATAATAGCAACCAATTTTCTTTTTTTTCTATTTCTCTTAAATTATTAATATGATTTTTTTCATAAAATGCATTCATATTTACACATAATTCATATAAAAAATTAGCAAGTATAGCAGGAGAACGCATTTTTACTGCATAGTTTAACGTTTTTTCTAATTCGATGATTTTTAATCTTAATTCCCGATCAATAGAATCATAAATTTCTTGATTGAGTTCTTTTAATGAATTGGATTCTTTTTTTAGAATACTTTCTATTCTTAAATAGGTATATAAAATGTATGGTCCGGTTTTTCCAGTTAGATTCGAAAATTTAGTAATATCAAATATGTAATCTTTTTCTGGAGAGTTTTGTAAATCAGCAAATTTTATAATGGCATTTACTAAGATGTCTAAGTCTTTTTCACTCATATCTTGATTTTTTTCGTTGGCTTTTTTAAATGTTTCTTTTACTTCTTCGAATAAAGAATCTAATTTGGGTGATTTTCCTTCTCTTGTTTTAAATGGTTTGCCATCTTTCCCATTTACAGTTCCAAAGCCAATATGTTCAAACGATGCATCTTTGGTATAGCCTAGTTTTTCACATACTCGAAACACCGATTCAAAATGGAGTTTTTGGCGATAGTCGGTAAGATAGATAAATGTATCAGGATGATATTTATGAATTCGGTCATAAATCGTTGCCAAATCGGTTGTTCCATACAAGTACGCTTTATTTTTCTTTTGATATACAAGAGGCGGCATTTCTTTTTTATCACTTTCTTTGGCAATAAAAACTACTTTTGCACCTTCGCTTTCGGTTAATAAATTTTTATTTTCCAGTTCTTTTGTTAATGGTTCTATATAAGGATAAGCATCCGATTCTCCTAACCATAAATCAAAGGATACATCTAAATATTTATAAATTCTTAAAATATCATCTCCGGAAATTTTTTTGATTTTTTCAAAATATGCATGATATTCTTCCTGTCCTTCTTGTAAGTCTTTGGTTATTTTAGCACATTGTTCTTTTACTATTTCATCGTTTTTGATACGTTCATTCATCCATGGGTAAATCGTTTCTAAATCTTGTAAGGTAATATCTTCTAGAGAAATATTTTTTTCTTTTAATCCATATATTACTTCTCCAATTTGTAGACCATAGTCTCCTAAATGCACATCGGCGATGACATCATGCCCAAGATATTTTAACATTCTTTTTATTGCTTCTCCAACAATGGCACTACGAAGATGACCAACATGTAATGGTTTGGCAATATTAGGGCCACCATAATCCATAAATATTTTTTGTTTTTTGGGAAGTGTTATACCAAATTTATCATTTTGAATCATTTCATTTAAGATTTCATTTATTATTTCTGAACTTAGGGTAAAATTTAAGAATCCGGGAGGTATCACTTCGACATTTTGAAATAGATGACTATATTCGGGATGTTTTTTTATTTCTTCTACTAACATTTGACCAATTTCTAAAGGACTTTTATGCAGTGTTTTGGCAAGTTGAAACGTTCCATCAAACTGATAATCACAGAGGTCTTTACGATTGGATTCAATTACATTTATATTTTCTAATTCCATATTTAATTTTTTACCAATTTCTTTGATGACATTTGCAATTTTGGTTGTTATCATATCTTTTCACCTTCTAGTTCTATGATTAATTTGATTTCACTATCTTCCGTTTCTATATAATATGATAATTCTAAGATGTTTTTATTCTTCAATAGATTAGCATACTCTACTAGAACTTGCAAGTAGTATTGTTCTTTTTTTAGAGTAATTTCACAATTTTCATCTAATATATTTAAAAAAAAGGCGTATTCTTCATTTTCTCTCGTAAATTCTTGTGTTTCTAAATTGAGGGTGTGTTCCATATTTTCGATTTGAAATGTTAAAATGTTATATTTGAAAGTATAGGGAACATGGTCTTTTTCTAATATTGTTTTGGTTCCTTTTAGCAATTTTAGTTTCATCTTCCACCTCTTTTTTCGTGTTTCATTATAGCATACTTTTAACAGAATACAAACATATTTTAAAAAAAGTTAACTTTTTTCGTTAACTCTCTTTTCTTATTTTAATTTTCTTAAATCTAATCTGGCAACATCGACAACACTTTTTATTTCTTGGTCACTTAAATTTTGATATTCTTGACGGAGATTTTCTTCTCTTACATAAGGATGATTTAGTGTTGCTTCATATAAATTTAACATCGTTGCAATTTTTTCCAAATTAGGTTTTTCTTCCAGTATTTCATTCACCTGGTTATATTTGGTATTTTGCACTTCATTTTTTTGTTTTTCCGTTTCAATTTCACTTACACAATTTAAGATATTGGATTCTAATTCTAATAATGATATATCTTGTTCAAAGTCTGAAACTGTTTCGTTAAATTGGTCTTCTAATTTCATATCTTTTTCGACAAAATCTAGAAAAGATACGATTAGAGCGATAATTCCTACTACAGGAGAAAAGATGGCAATCCCGAAAGAAAGTAAATATTTTATACATCCTTTCACTTTGAGTTTTAATTTTTCATTTTTAAAATCTCTTTCCGCAAGCTCAAAATCTTGTGTTTTTTCATCTAGTTTGGTTTCATATTGTCTTTTTAAATTTTCCACTTTTGTTAAATTTTCCATAGTAACCCCCTTCTTTATGGGTTACTATTATACACATTTTTGACATTTTGTCAAATTTTTCATTTTTTGGGTGTAAAAAAAAAACAAGAGTTTCATTTTATCTTGTTTTGATTCTATTTCTTTCTAAATTCATTGAATTGATTGGGTATGGAGGTATCGGTATTCTTAATTCTTCATTCGATTTTTTGATTGCAGGTTTTATTTCTTCTTTTTTCACTTCTTCTTTTTCTTGTTGATACAAATCCTCTAATATAGTATATTCTTCACTAATTTTGTTTATCTTTTTATCAAATTGATAAAGTTTTTCTTGTTTTTTCTTTTCAATATATATACATCCTGTTATCGTTAATCCAGCACTTAAAAGTCCCATTATTAAAAATGGTATTGAGTTATTCCACACAAATGTTAGTAATCCTACTCCTTCTAAAAGACAGCCTGCTATTCCTACAAATCCACCAAAAAAATTCATTCTATTTTTGGTTTTCGTTTTTTCTTCTTCTAATACTTCTAATTTTTTTTGCCAATAATTACGATAAAACTTTATATTTTTCATTTTTATTCCTTCCTTTTTTGCTGAACTATCGTAACACATAATTATCTATTTAGCAAGCTTTTTCTTTTTTTAGTTTTCTTAATAATTCTTCATGATAAGGAAGCTCTATAAAAATTTCATTTTTGGTTTCTTCTTGTAAGAGATTCATATCGATTTCTTTTTGTAATTTTACCGGTTTATATATTTTTACTAAATTTTCATTGGGTTGTTTTCCAATTTGTGATAATCTACTTTTTTCTAAATATTCTAACTCTTGTAATTCTTTGGGTAAATCTAATAAATAAGGGTAATAATAAATCTTTTTTTGAGAATGGGTATCATAAATTGACTCGAATGGTTTTAAAGGTACATAACAAGAATCTGGTTTTACTTCTTCTAATTGACGATATACATAAATGATATTTTGAGAATGATTTTCATTAATATATGCTTCAATTAAACGAGAGATTACTTCTTTTTCATAATAAAACGGAATCTTTATTTTTTGAAATGTAATTAATGTATCACTTTCTTGAAGAGGAAATAAATCACTCACTTGAATTTTCTGCCCTTCTTTTAATTTTTTTAATAATTCTAAATTTTCTAATTCTAACCGATAGATTCTTTGTAACGCAACATTTCGAGATAAATTTTCTTTGCGATATTGTTTTAATTTTTCTTTGTTTGGTACACATTCATATACCCTTAAGCGATCTTTGTATTGTTCTATTAATTGCATGTTATCAAAGCCTTTCTTGTAATCCCTATTCTATTCTTATGCTTATTTTAACATTTTTTTCATAATTTTTCACTTTTTTTTCATACTAATTTTAGGTGAATTTATGAAAAAGTTTAAAATGATGATTCGAATTTTTTTATTTTTTCTTTGTTCTTCATTTTCTTTACTTTGGGGAATTTATATTTTTGCCTTTTTTTCACCAAAATTAGAGCTTAAAAATATGGGGAAAGTTTTTTTATATGATTCTCAAGAAAATTTAATTTATCAGGGGTCTGGTTCAAATGAGTGGATTAGTTTAGATGATATTTCGGATTCTTTAAAACAGGCGATTATCTCCGTAGAAGATAAAAATTTTTATTCGCATCATGGGTTTGATTATTTTCGAATTTTAAAAGCTTTATTTCAAAATTTTACAGACCATACTAGATTTGGAGCTTCGACCATTAGTCAACAATATATTAAAAATATGTTTTTAACTTTTGATCAAACTTGGGAACGAAAAATTAAGGAAGCTTTTTTAACAATAGAATTAGAAGTTCATTATAGTAAAGATAATATTTTAGAAGGTTATTTAAATACCATCAATTTTGGAGAAGGAAATTATGGAATTGAAGATGCGAGTAAATATTATTTTAATAAAAGTAGTAAAGATTTGTCTTTAGAAGAAGCTATTATGCTCGCGGGGATTCCGAAAAATCCTAGTAATTATAATCCTGTGAGTGATTACGATGCTTGCATTAAACGAGCTAAGATAGTTGCGGAAACAATGGTGAAAAATCATTATATCAGTGAAGAGGAATTTCAACAACTGTTTCAAAAAGAAATTCCTATTTATGGAAAGCGTACACAAAATAATTCTCAAATGATTCTTTATTATCAAGATGCTGTTTTACAAGAATTAGAACATATTCCACAAGTGCCATCTTCTTTGATTGAATCAGGAGGACTTAAAATTTATACAACATTTGATATGAATGCACAAAGTAAAATGGAAGAAGCAATTTTACATTATATGGATGAAAATGATAATCTGCAAGTTGCGAGTGTTATGGTGAATCCTAAAACGGGCGCAGCTCGTTTCGAGGTTCGCTCGCGCGGACGCGGCAGGACGAACAGATTCGCTTGCGGAATTTGTCT
>CANQEG010000037.1 GCA_947594705.1 uncultured Bacilli bacterium
GTGATTAAGCCCGCAGGATTTTAAGTCCTGTGCGTCTACCTATTCCGCCACGTGGGCAGGCACTGTCTTAACTAAATAAGACTATTTCATTATAATATTAAAATTTAAAAATAGCAAGTTTTTTTCTTATAAATTTATTAAAAATGTCATTTTTGTTCCATATCTCTTAGTTTTTCCTCCATCCAAATAGGAAGTTGCTTCTTTAATAACGAAAAACCATGGTCAATTTTTGCATCTTTCATCTTACCAAATTCTGTATTTTTAATACTACATTTTAATTTTTTATTTTCTTCATCAATCTCTAATATAACACAAGGTATTGTCTCTCCCATATCTGCATAACTAGTGACATCTTTCACAAAATGTTCACTTAATTCAGAAATATGAACTAAACCGGTATAGCCATCTTCAAAGTTTAAAAAAATACCATAATTTTCAAAACCACTGACAATTCCCTCTACGACATCTCCTTTTTGATAATTTTTCATAACTTTTTTTTCACCACTGACATTATTATAACGAATTTTTAATCTCTTGGGAAGATGAAATAAAGAAGAAAAGAAAAAAATTAAATTTTCATTTCTTCTTTAATATTTTTAATCACTTTCTTTTCAATCCTTGAAATATAAGACTGACTAATTCCTAACATTTCAGCTACTTCTTTTTGAGTATAACTTTCTGTATTATTTAACCCATATCGTAATACCATAATTTGTTTTTCCCGAGCATTTAATTTATTAATTTCTTTTGAAACAAAATTTCGATCCATTTGTTTTTCATATTCATCACTCACCAAATCCGTATCAGTTCCTAAAACATCCTCTAAATGAAGTTCATTTCCTTCATTATCAAAATTCAAACTATCTTCTAATGAAATTTCTCTTTTTCTTTTTTTATTTTTTCTAATAAACATTAATATTTCATTCGCTATACATCTAGAAGCATACGTTGCTAGTTTAATATTCTTATCTAATTTATATGTATTAATTCCTTTAATTAAACCAATCGACCCAATGCTTACCAAATCTTCCATATCATACCCCGTACTCTCATATTTTTTAGCTAAAAAAACAACCAATCTTAAATTATGTTCAATTAATTTATTTTTGGCTTCCTCACTACCCTTTTTGGCTTCAATAATGAGTTTTAATTCCTCCTCTTTTTCTAGTGGGGGTGGTAACTTATCACTACTTCCAATAAAAAAACAAGCACTATACTTCTTTTTTAAAAAATTTAAAATTTTTTGAATCATAATAGTTCCTCCAAACAATATGAATTTAAAACACAATCTACTCCATCTCTTAACAAATTTCCTTCACTAATTCCAATTAAATAATTTTTACTTTTCCTCCCTTCTAGTTCTATAAAATCAATTTTAAAACACTTAATAATCCCATGATGATTTAAACTATGATAAGAAACATAATAAATTGGTGGAAGGGTTATCCCTTTTAACATATTTTCTTTTAACAAAATAACATATTTTTTAGTAATAGGATCTTTTAAATGATTTCCTGTATCTAAAAAAGATTGCACAGTAATTTTTTTTCCATTTAAAAAAGTAATTTGTAAGGGATAATATTGTTGATACATTTTTTGTTCTCTTCGTTGTTTCATATAAATATATAACATACAAGGTGAAAATATGATAAGAAACATATAAGGAATCTTAAAATTTTCATAAGTAAACATAAGACCATTTTGATTTTCACTAAAAGTCAAATTTAAATAATATAAAAACCCTCCTAATATAGTACTAGTCATATAGAAATAACTAACATTTTGAATAAAATATCTTTTTTCTTTCCATCCAAACGTAATAATACACATGAAAAAACTTAACATTATTTTAAAAACAAAAAGAATCTCAGTTGTCATTGGTATAAATAACGTAAATATAGAAAGAGAGCCAAATAAGCTACCACTCAATATTCTTTTTAAAGAAGCATTTCTCTTCAATGTATTATTCACAGTCAAAAGAAGGATAAAATCAAAAAATAAATTTAACAAAAAAACCAAATCCAAATACACTATCATAATTTCACCAAATTTATTATATAAAAAAGAAAAGAAAAACAATGTCGATTCTTAGTCATTTTTTTCTTTTCTTAAAATTTTTTTATTCTGAAAGAAAGGGATTCTTTTCTAAAAATGTTTCGGGAATTCCCATCTTTTTTAAAAAACAAGAAAAACTATATGCATCCAATTCTTTTTTCACATCTAAAATTGCTGTTTTTAATTCTTTCATAAATTTTTTAAATTCTTTATGTTCTAAAAACCTTTTTAAAATGATAATAATTGCCATAATATCATTGATACCAGAAACATAAGAATTTTCCTGTTTTTCGATTGGAATACTTTCATGAAAAAAAGAGGAATGATGAATTGGGTAATGTATTGGTAAACGTATATCAAATAAAACATTACCATGTGCTGATATATTTCGAATAATATTTAGCATTTTTAAAAATACATCCATATCGTTTCTTTGAATACAAAAATATTTAGCAACTTCTGTTTGGTCTTCTTTTTTCATAAAATGATAAAATTTACTAATAGTTCCAAAAGTCATTATCGTAGTAAGCATCCACAAAGGAATTGTTTGATACTTTTCTTTACTTTCTTTTAAATCAGGATAATGTTTCCAATTCATTTTTAAATTATCATTTAATTTTTGTAAAAACTCTTCAAATAATCTTTCTTTATAAGAAGGAACATAAAAATTTTCCTTTTTTAAATAATGACTGGTACCATATTTCAAAGAAAATTGATTGGCAATACAAGATTTTAAATTCGTTTCAATAATTGAAATATAATTTAACATCATGTTTCTTAATTCTCTATCAAATATATAGATGGCATAAATTTCTTCAAAATAAGTTTCTTGTTGAAAAATTTCTTCGCCTTTTTTTAATTCTAAAAAAACATCTTTATACCCGGTAATTAATTTATAATAATTTTCACGATATAAAATATCTTTGGCTTTTTCTTCATTTTTAATTAAAATATTTTTTTGATAAATCATTTCCAACTGTTCATCAATTGTTTTATAAACTAATTCTTCTTGCATAACTACCACCTAATAAAGTATAACACTCCCCACAAAAAAAGACCATTAATAATGATCTTTACTTCTTAAGAATGCTGGAATTTCAAACTCACTTGTTTCATCTTCTTCAATTCTTCTTTTTGGTAAATCATTTCCAGAAGAAGAATCATCATCATCTTTTTCCTCTTTGCCATCAAATCCGGTTGCAATCACTGTAACAATCACTTCATCAGTTAAATTAGAATTAGGAATTGCTCCAAAAATAATATTAATATCAGAATTCGCAGCTTCTCTTACCGTTTCAACAGCATCTTCTATTTCAAATAAGGTTAAATTATCTCCACCAGTAATATTAATAATCGCATCTGTTGCCCCATCAATCGTTGTTTCTAATAAAGCACTTGATACAGCTTGTCTTGCAGCTTCCACAGCTCTATTTTCTCCAACTCCCATCCCAATTCCAATCAAAGCCGTTCCTGATTTTTCCATAACTGTTTTAATGTCCGCAAAATCAAGATTTACAATTCCTGTAACGGCAATTAAATCAGAAATAGATTGAACTCCTCGATGCAATACATTATCTACTTCTTTAAAGGCATCTTGGAATGTTGTAGTTTTATCAATAATTTCTCTTAAACGATCATTTGGAATAATAATTAATGTATCAACATGTTTTCTTAGTTCTTCTAAACCAACCAAAGCATGTTCCATTCTTCTTTTTCCTTCAAAACGAAATGGTTTCGTAACAATACCTACCGTCAAAGCTCCAGATTCTTGAGCAATTTCAGCAATAATTGGTGCTGCTCCCGTTCCAGTTCCACCACCAAGACCACAAGCTACAAAAACCATATCAGCATCTTTTACAGCTTCTTCAATATCTTTTTTACTTTCTAAAGCCGCTTCTCTTCCTACTTCAGGATTAGAACCAGCTCCTCTTCCACCAGTAATATTTTGTCCAATTTGAATTTTATTTTTTGCTTTACTAGCATTTAAAACTTGTAAATCAGTATTAACAACATAAAACTCAACCCCTTGAACGCCTTCTTCAATCATTCGGTTTACAGCATTATTGCCACCACCACCGACTCCAAATACCTTAATTTTTGCAATGGGATCAATTTTCAAATTTCCGTTCATTTTTTATATCCTCCTTAATTATCAAAAAAATAGCCAAATAATTTTCCTAAAATGGAATTTTCTTCAAAGCTAAACTTCTTACTAACACTACTTAATTCTTCTGTTTCTTCTTCATTAAAAATAGAAAAATCTACGCCAAGTTCATTGGTTTTCTCATCATAATATTTTAACAAACCCACCGAAGAAGAATACATATTACTTCGAACTCCAAGTTCTTTCGTGGCAGCGACTTTAGCATGGTGTCCAAATACCTCTTCTACAAGAAAAGAAAAGTTCGGCATCTCGCTTACTCCACCTGTAATCATTATATAATGAATTTCTTTTTTTGTTAAGAGATTTATTTCCTTTTTTGCAAATTTTAATATTTCTAATAACCTAGCATAAGAAACTTCTGTTGCTTCATATTCACTGATTTCAACATTTTCGCCTTCTCTAGTTGTAAATTCTTCTTTCACACTTCCACTCGTTCCTCTTTTATGTGCAGAAGCAAGTTCTTTTTTTACATATTTGGCATCCTTTTTCGTTAAATGAAATACATAAGCCAAATCTTTTTCAATTTGATGAGAACCCATTTTCAAATTTTCTGTATTGGTAAGTAATCCTTTATTAAAAATAGAAACATTTGTTGAATCATACCCAATATTAATGATTGCTCCCACTACATCTTTCATCATTGATTCTTGAAGATTATAATAATCTCCAATGGAAGATAATGTATAATCAATTACTTTTACGCCAATCTTTTCTAAACATTTCACAATAGGTAAAATATTTTTTCTTGGAATAGTCGCGACCAAACATTTTATTTTAAGTTTTGTTCCTTCCATTCCTACTGGATTTTTAACCGTTCTTTCATCATCAATATAAAAAGATGTCGGTTTAATACTCACAATTTCTTTTTGAGCTTCTATTTTATTATAAGTACAAGCCTGCATAGCATGAATGATATCACTTTCTTTAATGATATGTTCTACATTCGTAATTGTACTACTTCCCTCAGCAAAGAAAAATTCAATATCATCACTAGGAACAGTAGCAATCACTTCTTTTATTTTTAAACCGATCATCGATTCGATTTTAGAAAATGCTTCTTCTAACTTAGGTAAAAGAGCATTTGGCTCTACGACAAACCCTTTTTTGATTCCTTGAGAATGAATATTTGTCGCGGCTAATATATGAATTTTTCCTTTTAATGATTCTCCAACAACTAATTTAATGATATCAGAACCGATGTCAATTGCTGCGATAATCTTTCTCATAGAATCACCTATCTTCTATTTTTATTAGAATAATTATACCTAAGTTTTTTTAAAAATACAAGTGTGTTTCCACAAAAGAAAAAAGCCCTAAGGCTTAATTACAACAACGATTTTGATAAATGTTTTCAACTTCATCTACTTCAGAATAACTATACACCGGTGTATAAGTATGATTGTATACATGATGATTTACGATAGTTGTATGATATGGCATAATATGTGGAACTTCGTAATTAATTACTCTGTGGCAAACTTGTTCACAAGGACATTCTGTTACTGGTGGGCAAGTACATCCACAAGATGGCGGACAAGATGGCATACATGGTCTACATCCTCCAGCCATATCCATAGAAGCTACTTCGCTATTCATCGTACAATCTCTTTCATTTGCTTTATTTTTTAACATACCCGTTTCATTCCTTTCTACCATAGTTTATGTGAAAGTTGAAAACGTGCCTAGGCACATTAAAAAGGCATCTTCATATTTCCGTTTTTCATCATTTTCATCATTTTTTTCATTTCTTCAAATTGTTTTAACAATCGATTTACTTCTTCCACACTCCGACCACTTCCTTTGGCAATTCGTTCTTTTCTCGTAGCTTTTAATATTTCTGGATGTCTTCTTTCATAAGGAGTCATAGAAAGAATAATCGCTTCGATATGAGCCATTTGTTTTGGGTCAATTTCGATTTGATTTAATCCCATTTTACGAGCTTGTGGAAGCATTTTAAGAATATTTTCTAAAGGTCCTAATTTTTTAATTTGTTTTAAATTTGTTAAAAAATCTTCTAAATCATATTTTCCACTCATCATTTTTCGAGCTTGATCTTTGGCCATATCTTCACTCATAATGTCTTCTACTCGTTCAGCAATTCCCATAATGTCGCCCATATCTAAAATACGTTCAGCCATTCGTTCAGGATAAAAAGGAGAAAGACCATCTAATTTTTCTGAATCCCCTACAAACTTAATTGGTACATGTGTTAAATGTCTAACTGATAAAGCAACTCCACCTTTGGTATTTCCATCTAATTTTGTTAAAATACAACCCGTTAAATGAAGAGCTTCATGAAATCCCGTAATAACATGAATGGCATCTTGTCCCATCATTGCGTCAATCACAAGTAAAATTTCATCTGGTTTTACAAATTCTGAAATATCTTTTAATTCTTGCATTAATTCTTCATCAATATGTAATCTTCCTGCTGTATCAATAATTATGTAATCATTTTTTTCGTTTTTCGCTTCTTCCAAAGCATCCGTAATAATATCAATTGGATTTTTCTTTCCTTCTTCAAAAACCGGAATATTTAAACTATTTCCAATCTCTTTTAATTGCTCTATCGCTGCTGGTCGATATATATCACATGCAACTAATAATGGTTTTTTGGCATGTTTTTTTCGTAAAAAATTAGCTAGTTTTCCTGCTGTCGTTGTTTTTCCAGAACCTTGAAGCCCTACCAACATTAAAATAGTTGGATTTTTTTTCATTTCCAATTCTGAAACATCTGTCCCTAGTAAAGAAATTAATTCATCTTTGACAAGTTTTATAAATAATTCATCTGGTTTTAAATTTTTTCCAACTTCCATTCCCAAAGCTTTTTCTTTCACATTCGAAACAAACTCTTTTACCACTTCATAATTCACATCAGCTTCTAATAAAGCCATTCGAATTTCTCGCATCGCATCATTAATATTTTCTTCGGTAATTCGACCCATTCCACGAATATTTTTTATAGCATTCGATAACCGATCACCCATATATTCAAACATAAAATTTCCTCTTTTCCTATAACAAACTTTCTAATTTATGCTTTATTTTTTCATCACTAATTTTATCACATAACTCCCGAATAATTTGATTTTTTTCATTGACCCTTAATTTTTGTTCCCAAGTTTCTAATTTTTGTTCCACAATCTTAATAGTTCTTCCCACTGCACTACGAGAAATATTTAAAATTTCGGCAATTTCTCCCATAGAAAGATTTTCTTCATAGTAATGAGCAAAAATAACTTGTTCTTTCGTCGTTAATAATTCTTTATAAATGGAAAATAAATCATTAAAATATAAAAATTTATTCATGTTCCATCATTTCCTTAAATAATCCATAAATGTAAGATTCTATATCAAAAGTTTGCAAATCTTCCATTTTTTCTCCTAAACCAATAAATTTTACTGGAATTCCCACACTTTCCTTAATTGCTAGTACAATTCCTCCTTTAGCAGTTCCATCAAGTTTCGTTAAAACAATTCCTGTAATATTAGTAATTTCTTGAAAAGCTTTGGCTTGTAAAATACCATTTTGTCCAGTTGTCGCATCAATCACCAAAAGTGTTTCATGAGGTGCATCAGGAATGATTTTACCAATAACTTTATTCATTTTCTCTAATTCTTTCATTAAATTCACTTTATTTTGTAATCTTCCAGCCGTATCAATAAAAACATAATCAACACCACTTTTTTTTGCTTCTTCTAATCCATCATAAATCACTCCAGAAGGGTCAGTATTTTCTTTACCATAAAATAAGGAATTCGTTTTATTGGCCCATTCTTCTAGTTGGGCTACCGCTCCAGCTCGAAACGTATCGGCAGCAATCATCATAACTTTCTTTCCTTCTAATATATATTTATGAGCAAGTTTCGCAATTGTCGTTGTTTTGCCAACGCCATTTACCCCTACCATTAAAATCACTGTTGGTCCTTCACTCGCTTCATGAATTTTATCAGATAACGACTCATTATTTACATAAATGATAAAAAGTTCATCCACAATTACTTCATTTAAATATTTCGTATCGGTAATATTTTCTTTTTTCACTCTTGCTCTTAAACGGTCTAAAAATTCCATAACCGTATGAATTCCAATGTCGGCCATGATTAAAATTTGTTCTAATTCTTCAAAATATTCTTCACTCACTTTGGTATATTTTACTCCCAATAAACTTAACTTAGACACAAATTCTTCTCTTGTTTTCTCTAATCCCTTTTCATAAATTTCTAAATTATTCTCACTTGGAACAGTTTCTTTTTTAGAAACCATTTTTTTTAATTTATCAAAAAATCCCATAGTTTACATTCCTTTCTTTTTTAATACTAAGGTATATTCCTGAATTAATGTATTTGTAACCAAATCACAAAACTCATTTCCACATCCTTTATTCGCTTCTAAAAAACATTCGGCAATGAATTCATGAACATCTGTTAAAGCATATTTAGAAACGGCAAGTTCAATATAGTTTCCATCCACTTTTTTAAGTAAAGATAAGAAATTTGGATTCTTCCAAAATGAAATTTGATAATCTAAAATATGCCCCACTTCATGCCAAATAATATCACGTAAATTTTGACAATGTTTCGTAAAAAAACCTTCTTCTGATTTTTTTCTAATTTCTTCATTCCAAAAGTCAATATTTTGTTTATTTAAAGCCGGATGAATTCCAAGCCCAATAAATAAAAGATTTTCTTTTTTTATAAACCCCACACTCATACAATAATTTAAAGCAAAAGAAATTTTTTCTTTGGGAAGTTTTTCTTGCATCAATTTCAAAATATCTTCATTGCTTCCTAAAGCTTGAATCTTTCCCTTTAAAAACGGATATTGCTGATAAACTTTCATAAGTTCAATACTAATTTCTAAAATAAGTTCTTCTTTAAATTCTTCTAAATGAAACCAAGGAATTTCTAAGGTTTCCTTTAATTCTTGCATCTTCATGGTTGTAATATTCATTAATAAGAACACGCCTCTTCAGAAACATAACTTTTTAGTTCCGTATACGTATCAGCATTTTCACGATAAACTAAAATCTCGGCATCCATTTCACACAAATCATTTTTATTATCAAACATTCCTTCTGCTACTAAAGTATTTACAGTAACTATACGATAACAAGAATCTTTTTGGGTAACTAAAGGTGAGGTAGGGTCAAATCCTTTTGGACATTTTTCAAAATAGTAATGTTTACTATTCATATAAGTAATTGCCGTATCTCGAAGATTATTCATTTGTTCTTTTAATAGTTCTTCTTGACTTTGGTTAATTAACTTAAATACAGTGGTTCCTGCCAAAGTAGCCAAAATTCCTAAAATAACAATGACTACTAATAATTCTACTAAGGTAAAACCTTTTTTATTTTTCTGTTTATTCATAGATAATCACCACCTTAAGTATATCATTAAAACTAGACAAATGTAAAGAAAGATGCTATAATGTTTGAAGCAAAGAAAACTTTATTTTTTTTATTGAAAGGAAAGATAATATGCAAGAGAAAAAAAATATTACGTCTGTTGTTGCCTTAGGCGGACTTGGCGAAGTAGGAAAAAATATGTATGTCGTAAGTCATGACAATGAAATGATTATCATTGATGCTGGAGTAATGTTTCCAGAAGATGATTTAATGGGAATCGATTACGTAATTCAAGATGTAAGCTTTTTAAAAAATAATGCAGAAAAAATCAAAGCTTTGGTAATTACCCATGGACATGAAGACCATATCGGTGGAATTGTATTCTTACTTCAAAATGTAAAAATCCCGGTAATTTATGCACCCGGAATTGCAGCCAGCTTAATTAAAAATAAATTAGAAGATAATCATATTGAATATCAAAATTTAGAAACATTTCATAAAGATTCTGTTTTAACATTTCAACATTTTAAAATTGAATTTGTAACAACTACCCACTCTATTCCTGATAGTTTTGCCGTAGTAATTCATACTCCAAATGGTGTAATTTTTGAAACAGGCGATTTTAAATTTGATTTAACTCCAATTGGTCCAATGGCCGACTTACATAAAATTGCTAAAATTGGTTCTAACGGAGTAAAATTATTACTTTCTGATAGTACCAATGCTTTATCGGAAGGATTTTCTAAATCAGAGTCGTGTGTAGATGAAACTTTAAATGATATTGTTTCTAGACACCCTGGAAGAGTTATCATTGCAACATTTGCTTCCAATATTTACCGAATTAAACATATAGTCGAAACTTGTCGAAAAAATAATCGTCAAATTGTTACGTTTGGTCGAAGTATGGAAACCAGTGTTGATATTGCTTTTCAAAATGGCCTTTTAACCGATCGAAGTACATTTATAGATGCCAACAAAGCCAAATCATTAAATCGCAATCAAGTATGTATTTTATGTACCGGAAGTCAAGGAGAACCTCTCGCCGCTTTATCGCGAATAGCTAACGGAGTGCATAAACAAATTTCCCTACTCCCTGATGATTTAGTAGTC
>CANQEG010000038.1 GCA_947594705.1 uncultured Bacilli bacterium
ATATTGAAAATCTTATATTCAATGTCATTCCTTCTTTATAATTCTACTTTACGTCAAATTTTTATGCGATTGCCTTAGTTCTTTTTTAAGAAAAATGCTTATTCGTTCTTAGAAATCTTTTTTCTTTGGCAAGATTAAAATACTCTTTTACCCAAGCGTAACAAGGAAAATACGTAAATCCATCGATACATTTTTGCATCAAATCTATATTTTCATCAAGAATCAATTGATTTAAAAAATGAATCATCTCAGCATTGGCTTTATAGTGATTTAAAAATTCATAAGAATCTTCATTTTTCTCTCTTTCCACATATTCATATAATTTTCCATAAAAAACTTCATTTTCATTTTTTCCTACAATAACCGAATATTCTAATATATTATTAGAATCAATTAAATAGGTTTCTAACATTTTTTTTACTGTGTTCCCATGTAACCCCGGAAAATAATATAAATAAAGATAAGACATAAAAGATGTATTTGCTTTACACTCTAATAAAAAATCAATTTGTTCTTCTTTACTTTTACAAGAATCAAGTGTATTTTGGAACATTAAAATATTATTTTTTACAAAATTTACATCCCATAAAAAAGCATTCTCTTTGACTTTAAAAATACTTTTCATCTTTCACCTCATATAGTATTTTATGGGGTATCGTTTTTATTTATGTATTTTACTTGTCAATTCATAAAGGAAATTTAAAGCTTCCATAGGCGTTAAATGAAGAGGGTCAATTTGTTTTAATTCTTTTTCTATTTCACTCTCTTTTTCTTCTTCAAAATCCATAACAAATTGTAACTGCGTTTCTTTTTCCTTACCTTTTTCTTTCTTTTTCTCATATTGCGCAAGTAAAATTTCAGCTTTTTGGATTACTTCTTCAGGAAGACCAGCTAATTTCGCTACATGAATTCCGTAACTTTTATCTACAGCTCCATTTTTGATTTTATGAAGAAAAATTAAATTTTTATTTTCTTCAATGGCACTGACATGAATATTTTTGATAGAAGGAATGGTGTTTTCCATCGCTGTTAATTCATGATAATGGGTAGAAAATAATGTTTTACATTGAATCTTTGTCGAAACATATTCCAAAATAGAACCCGCAAGACTCATTCCATCATAGGTAGCCGTTCCTCTTCCTAATTCATCAAACAATATTAAACTATCTTTGGTAGCATTACAAATCGCATTTTTCGCTTCTTTCATTTCTACCATAAAAGTAGATTCGCCACTTACTAAATCATCACTGGCTCCAATTCTCGTAAAGATTTTATCAATGATAGGTAAATTGGCTTTTTCAGCAGGAACAAAAGATCCCATTTGTGCAAGAATAATAATAATGGCTAATTGACGCATATAAGTTGATTTCCCACTCATATTAGGACCAGTAATTAAAAGAGTATGAATCGAACTATCCATAATACAATCATTTTCGACATATTCAAAATTACTTACTTTTTCAATGACCGGATGTCTGCCATTTTTAATTTCAATTTTATGTTCCTCATTTAACTTTGGTCTTACAAAATGATATTCTTCCGCACAGACGGCCAAAGCAGTAATGGCATCTAATTCGGAAAGAACATTAGCAGTATCTTTTAAAGCCAAAATATCTTTTTTAATTGTTTCTTTAATTTCGGAAAATAACTGATACTCTAATTCAATAATTTTTTCTTCGGCATTTAATATCAAAGCTTCTTTTTCTTTTAATTCAGGGCTAATATATCTTTCACAATTTGTTAAAGTTTGTCTTCTTTCCCAATGAAGATTTTCCGGAACATTATCAATTTGCCCTTTTGTAATTTCAATAAAATACCCAAATACTTTATTAAACCCAACTTTTAAATTCTTAATTCCCGTTTGTTCTTTGAGTTCCGATTCAATATTAGCAATAAAATCCTTTCCCCCACTTCGAATTCGTTTCAATTCATCCAATTCGGAATTGTACCCTTCTTTGATTAAAAAGCCTTCTTTTACTGTAACCGGAGGATTTTCATATATAGCTCTTTCTAATAAGTCATAAATATCTTGATGGGTTTTAATGGGCATATCAAAACCAAGTTCATGGATACAATTTTGAATTGTTGGCAGTTCTTTTAAACTCACTTTTAATTGTAATAAATCTCTTCCATTTAAAGAACCACAAGAAATTTTTCCACATAATCTTTCAATGTCATATACATGATATAAAGAATTTCGCAAATTTTCTTTGGTAATAAACTCCGTATTTAATGTTTCAATCTTTTGATAACGTTCTTCAATCATTTCTTTATTTTTTAATGGATTCATTAACCAATTTTTAAGTTTTCTAGACCCCATACTCGTTTTTGTTTTATCTAAAAGCCATATCAAAGAATACGTTCTTTCTTTTAACCGAAGGGTTTCTAGTAATTCTAAATTTCTTACTGTATGGACATCCATCATTAAATAATCATCAGGAATAATTACTTCCGCAGCTTTAAAATGACTCAAATCTTTTAATTCTTTTACTCTTAAATAATAGAGTAATAATTTAATTGCATGAATATAATGTTCTTCTTCTAAATGTTCATATACCGTTTCATATTCATTTTCTAATTCTTCTTCACAAATAGAAACTTCAATCCCATAATTTCCTTTTAACGTGGCCAAAAGTTCCATATCTTCTTTATTTTTTAAAACCACTTCTAAGATTCCCAAATTTAAAATAGTACTAATTAATTTTTCTTTTTGATGAGGCAAAATAGAAACAAAAATATCTCCCGTAGAAATATCAGCATAACAAATAGCATACAAATAGGTATAATCCACAATACTTGCAATATACTGATTACTGTGAACATCTAGTAATTCTAAATCAACCACAGTTCCTTTACTAATAACTTGGGTAACTCCTCTACTTACCATTCCTTTGGCATTTTTAGGGTCTTCTAATTGATCACAAATGGCTACTTTATACCCTTTACTTACCAGTTTTTCAATATATGGTTTTACTGCATGATAAGGAACTCCACACATTGGAATTCGCTCTTCTAAACCAGCATTTTTCCCTGTTAATGTAAGTTCAAGTTCACGCGAAGCAATTTCCCCATCTTCAAAAAACAACTCATAAAAATCGCCTACTCGATAAAAAAGAAGTTCATTTTCATATTCTTTTTTAATTTCTAAATATTGCTTCATCATTGGACTTATTTTTTCTAAATCTACTTCTTTATGTTTCATTTTTCCTACTTCACTTTCTGCTAAAAAAATTATATCATTCTTTCCATTAAAGGAGAAGTCTTAACTCTTTTTCTTTTTAATAAATTTTTTCTGATAATTTTCTAAACATTCTTCTGCTCTTTCAGGTTGATTTAAATAATTGGCAAAAGAAAGAGTTTTAGGATTCAACCGAATTTTTTGCAAAGAACGATTATAAATTTGTTCTATATACTGTTTACTAACTCCCATGAAATTACCAATTTCTTGAAATGTTTTAGGTACTGTTTCCCCTAATCCCTCATGTAAAATAAGAACTTTGATTTCTTTCTCACTTAAATTACATTTTTGAAATAAAACCATAAGTTCTTCATATAAATGATGAGAAAGAGCCGTATTTTCTAAGTCGGTTCCATCATCGGGAAGCACTTCTAACATTTCATCGTCACTATCTTTTTCTATGAGTTCATGATAACTGAAAACATCATATTGGTAATGTAACAAATTTTTTAAGTACTTTACAGAACAATTTAATTCTAAAGAAAGTTCTTTCATACTTGGTTCACGACCTAATTTTTGTTGTAATTCCATCTCTTTGCGGCGAATCGCGCTAATCTTTTCATGAACATGAACCGGAAGCCGAATCGTTTTCCCATGATTCATAATTGCTCTTGCCATACTTTGTGAAATCCACCAAGTGGCATATGTCGAAAATCGATACCCTAAATCGACATTAAATTTATCAATACTTTTTAAAAGAGCAATATTTCCTTCTTGAATTAAATCAGAAAGAGAAAGTCCATGTCCTTGATAACGTAAAGCAATTTGAAACACCAACTTTAAATTGTGTTCCACAATAGATTCTTTAACACTTTCTTCACCCATTTGATACTTTTGAAATAAAGATTGTTCTTCTTCTTTTGATAAAGTTGGAAAATGACTAATATCATGAAGATATATTTTAATAACATCATCGGTAGCTGGAAAAATTTCTTCTTTGACTGAATCTATTTCATATTTTTCCAAAACGATTCCCCCTAACGTAATTTATTTTAACATGCTTTTTTCCTTTTTTAAAGAATAGGTTACAATGGAATGAGCTTGTATTACATCATCAATTACATGTTCTTGTATTTTTAAAGTAATCGGAATATCATAATGTAAAACATTTAAAATGGTAGTATTTACATACGTTTTCGTTTTACACGCAACAACAAATAAATCAGGTCTTGCTTTACTAATAGATATAATCTGACAATCTTTTGGAAAGAATTTAGCAATATGTCCAAGATAATAATAAATTGGTGTTTTGATAATTTCTTTCGTATTTTCATCTATCAAAATAGGACTTTTACAATAATTTTCTTGCCAATTTGGCCCACCATTTGTATTTAATAAGATATTCCAATCGATATACCCATTTAACCCATGATTCATATTTTCAATGAAATCAATTAAATAATATTCCGCATCATCCCGCCAAGATGTTTCTTCATATACAGAAAAAGAGGTACATCCTTCTGTCTGATAAAAAAGATAGTTAGGGTATATTTTTGAACAAAGTTCGATATTTTCAGCATGAATTCCTGTATAATTATGAAAAGCAACACCAATAATTTTATCACTTAGAAAATGAAGATTTTTTAAAATATTTACCAATTGATCTTTATTATGATCCCATAAAAATAGTTTTAAATTCTCACATTTAGGAATCAAATAATTTTGTAAAAATTCTTTTTGTTCTTCGATAGAAAAAAGACATGATTCCCATCTTTGCGTAGCCAATGGTTCATTTTGCATGGTAAGATAAGAAATAGAAATTCCTTCTTTTTGATACGCTTCAACAAACGCTACAATATAACGAACATATTCTTCATAATATTCTTTTTTTAAATGACCTCCATTTACTCTTGATTGATTGGTTTTCATATAATCAGGAGGACTCCATGGACTCGCCAAAAGCGTTAAAGATTTTTGTTTTAAAATTTGTTTTAATAAAGTAATAATTTCTTGGTCATTTTGTACCGAAAAAGCTCCATTTTTTTCTTGATATTGATAGGAAGAACGAGCAAAATCACAACTTCCAATCGCCACTCTTCCTAAATTATAATTTAACCCCTCTTCACTATAATAAGACTTTAAAATTTCGTTCTTTCCCTTTTCATCTAATAAAGAATATAAATAAGCACTTGCTGATGTAATCGCACCACCCATACCATCCCATTTTTGCCGAGGGTATTCTTCATACACTTCTATGAGATTCCATTCCTCCATTTTAGGAGTTCGTTCTTCTAATATTTCTTCTTGCCAATACTTACCATCTGTAATATTTGTTACAATTTTTTTCATTTTCATCAACTCTTATTTATTATATAAAAATAATAAAATGAATGCAATGTTAATCCGTAATAAAATAGCAAGTGGGAAATTTTGCTTCCGTTTCTTTTAAATTTCTAATTCCGTAAATAAATACTTTCTTCTTTCTTTCTTCAAAATACGTTACTAATTCTTTTGTAACCACGGATTCTAACAAACAAATAAAATCATAAGAAGAATAGCTAGTTTCACTATTCAAAACAAAATTTAAAACACCTAATTGATAAGATTTTTTATCTTGTTGTAATTTTTTAATAACTTGATTATAAAAACTCATAATATATATTTGATGATGAGAATATTTTTGAATGAGTTTTAAAAACGCTGTTATATCGATATGATATTCTTTAATTTCTAATAAAAAAATTTTATTTCCTTTTAATTTTAAAACTTCTTCTAAAGTAGGAATATGATATTTTTCTTTTAATTCTTTATAGTTGGAAAGAGAAATGATATTTTCTTTTACCATCGGATTATGATGCACGACAAACACATGGTCTTTGGTAGTTCTAATATCACATTCAAATCCTACATAATCTTCACTTTTTAAGGCATTTTGAAATGAGGCAATGGTGTTTTCTTTTACATCTTTCGTTTTAAGCCCCCGATGAGCAATGTATTGTTTCATATTAAAGTATATGAAATTATCTTCGTTTTTTTCCTAAAATCAATACTTTAAACAAAAGTGAAATGACAAGCACTTCTCCAAGAATGACATACCATTTTAAATAAGGATTGACTTTAGCAGTTACTTCTTTTTTACTTTCTTTCATTACTGGCACAACTTCTTCTTTTTCTAAATAAAATGTATATGTTTCTTTTGTCCCATCAGAATTGGTAACTTGTAACTTAGCAACATTCGAAGCATTTTCTTCATATTCATTTTGTAATAGTTCACTTTGAGCCTGTTCATCTGTACAAAGATATTCTAATTTTAATGTTGTTTCCCCTTCATCTAATAAAACCGAATAAGTATTATTATCGGACTCAAATGTTCTTGATAAAGTTCCATTTAACACTGTTAACTCAGAAATACTTCCCGCATAAACAGAAAAAGGAAAAAGAAAAAAACAAAAGAAAAAAAGAAAGAATTTTTTCAAGGAAATCACCTACATTTAGTATGGATTGTTCTTTCTATTTTATACTAAATCATTTTTAATAATATTTCATTCATTACATACACTTTATCATCTGGAATTCTAATATAACCATTTTTCAATTCTAAATTTTTATTTTTTAGAAGTGGTTTAATAGGATAAGCATCTTCCATTTTGACATGATATTTTTCTTCAAATTGGGCCAGAGAAATTCCTTTTCTTTTACGAAGCCCAAGCATCATTTCATTGTCCATTTCATCCTGTACTGTTAATATTTCACTTTTCTTTTTATTATTTCCATTTAAATAAGCTGTTAAATTTTTCGTATTCGTATATCTTACATGCTCGAGATAGCCCGATGCTCCTAAACCAAAACCATAATATTCTTCGTTATTCCAATAAGTTAAATTATGAATAGATTCTTTATATTTTTGAGCAAAATTACTGACTTCATATTGTTGATAGCCCTTTTTCTTTAAGACTTTTTTAATTTTTTCATACATTTCTACATCCAAATCTTCACTTACTTTTGGCATCCGTTGATGAAAAAGAATCGTATGTGGTTCAATCATCAAACTATAAGCACTAATATGATCCGGTTTTAATTTTAAAAACAATTTTAAATCTTCTTCTAATTCTTTTTTCGTTTCTTTAGAAATAGCATATATCAAATCTAAATTAACATTAGTAAAGCCATATTTTCGAATCATCTTCATTTTTTCTTCGGCATCCAAAAAAGAATGATTTCTTCCTAATATACAAAGATTTTTCTCTTGAAACGATTCTATTCCAATACTTAACCGATTTACATGATATTGTTTTAATAATTTTAATAAATTTTCATTGATATCTTCTAAATTACATTCAAACGTAAATTCCAAAGAAGGATTGGTTTTAAATTGTTTCGTAATGGAAAGAAGAAAATCTAATTCTTTTAACGATAAACACGATGGTGTTCCACCCCCAATATAAATACTTTTTACTTCATCTTTCATATAAATGTCTTCTATTTCTTCTTTTAATTTTATTAAGTATTCATGACTCCATTTAGGGTAATAAAATACTTTACAAAAATCACAATAAGAACAAATAGACCGGCAAAAAGGAATATGAATATATACTCCTCTCATTTTCTACTACTTCCTTTATACATTTGATGAGAAGTTTGTTGATTAAAAAATAATAAGTTTTCATAATCATTTTCCATATCTTTTGGGCAATGTTCTTTTATTCTAAAATCATATGGGTATTGCCGAGTAGATAAGGCATATTTTAGAATATAGGTAAAAATAACACGATAATCTTCTTCTGTTAAATCTTTTTTTTCTTTTTCATTCACAATTTTACGATATGCTTCATCATTTAGTTCTTGAATACATTTTTGATGTTCAAGGGGATTTGTTTTTTGATAATAAGAAAGTTTTTGTAAAAATAATTTTACATTTTTTCTTCTTTCTTGTTGTTCAGGTTGATGTTCACTTGTATAGTAAGTAAATAAATAATTTAAGGCATTGCAAATTCTCACATTTGAATTAAAGTAAATCGCTTTTTTAAGTTCTTCTATTTTCTCCATTGGAAATTGCACTAACCAAGCAAAATCTTCCAAAGATAAACGAAATGTTAAGACAATTTGACGCCAGAAAAGGCTATGTTTTTTCACTTGGTCAATAATATTTTTTTCTTCTTTGGTAAGAATTGTCGGAAATTCAAAACTCACTTTATTGTTAGCCGAATTTTTCAAATAATTTTGAACAATCTCAGTCATTTTTTCTTGCCCGACTAATTCATTACAATACTGAATATCATAAGAACCAGTTAACACACTTCTTACATAATGAACTGGGACATTGCATTCTTTGGCTAAGGCCTCAATTGAAATATTTTGATTATAATCTAAATAAGTAAATAACACGTTACGAATTTTTTTCTTTCGTTCATAGGTTCTTAAAATATTCCCGGAAATCGCACTTTTTAAATCCATTCCTTGTCTTTCTAAATTTTCTAATCGTTTTAAAATTTCATCTTCTTTTTTAGCTAACGTTTCATTCATTTTTTTAATCACTTTTTGATATAAATCTAAATCATAAATCCCACTATTCTTAAGATGTAAAGGTTCAATAATATCTCTTACAGAACGATTTAAATTTAACATTATTTCAATTTCTGCATTAGAAAATCCATTCATAATAAGTTTAACAACATCAAAAAGTAAATCTTTATCAATAATTTGATAATGGTCTAACGAACGAGCCATCAAAATATCTTGATATAATTTAGAATTATAATGTTCATTTTCAGGATTATTTAACGATGAAATAAAACTACTCACTTGATGATAATCATAAGTTTTTACCAATTCGGCAATTTCAAAATTACTTTTTCCTTCTAAAGCATAAGAAATAATATCTTTTTCTTTTTCAGTCATATTTACTCCTCCTCATTTAAAATAGATAAGAATGCTTCAGTAGGTACTTCCACACTTCCAATCATTTTCATTTTTTTCTTTCCTTCTTTTTGTTTTTCTAATAATTTTCTTTTTCTTGATACATCGCCACCATAACATTTTGCCAGAACATTTTTCTTTAAAGCCGATATATTTTCACGCGCAATTACTTTAGAACCAATCTGGGCTTGAATGGGAATTTGAAATAATTGTCTAGGAATAACGGTTTTTAATTTTTCCACCATTTTTCTTCCCCTAGAATATGCGAAATCTTTATGAACAATTATCGATAAAGCATCTACAATATCACCATTTAATAAAATGTTCATTTTCACTAAATTACTTTCTTTATAGCCACAAATATCATAATCAAAAGAAGCATATCCTTTGGTTTTACTTTTTAATTCATCAAAGAAATCATAGACAACTTCAGATAAAGGGATTTCATAATGAATATTGACTCTTTTTTCATCTATGTATTCAATACTTTTATAAATACCTCTTTTTTTCTGACATAATTCCATCATTGCTCCAATAAATTCGCTCGGGGCAATGATATTCGTATAAATATAAGGTTCTTCTATTTTGGTGATTTTGACACTATCAGGCATTTTATTAGGACTATCAATCTCGATGACCTCGCCATTAGTTAAGGTAACTTTATAAATAACACTAGGACTTGTAGCAATAACAGTTAAAGAAAATTCTCGTTCTAATCTAGTAATTATAATGTCCATATGTAATAATCCTAAAAAACCAACTCGAAACCCAAACCCTAAAGCATCAGATGTTTCTGGTTCAATCGTTAAAGCAGCATCATTTAATTTTAACTTTTCAAATGCTTCTTTTAAGGCATCATATTTATTTGGTTCGACAGGAAATATTCCAGAATATACCATGGGTTTCATTTTTTTATAGCCCTCGATTGGTTCTTGGGCAGGATTTTTCTTTAAGGTAATTGTATCTCCCACGTGAATCGAAGAAATATCTTTCATTGCCGCACAAAGATACCCTACTTCCCCACATGTTAATTCTTTTTTAGGAATTTCTTTAGGATTATGAACTCCTAATTCTGTTACTTCAAAACTTTCTTGACTCGCCATGAGAAGAATTTCATCTTTCAAATGAAGACTTCCTTCTTCAATTTTGATTAAACCAACCACTCCTTTATAAGGATCAAAATAAGAATCAAAAATAAGAGCTTTTAAAGGAAGGTTTGGATTTCCTTTAGGAGGCGGAATCTTTTTAATAATTTCCTCTAATAAATCCGCAACACCTTCTCCTGTTTTACCACTGCAAAGTAAAATTTCATCTTCGTTAAACCCTAAAACATTTTTTAATTCATTCTTTACTTTCAAAATATTAGCATTGGGTAAATCAATTTTATTAATCACTGGAATAATTGTCAAGTTAGATTCTAAGGCCAAATAGAGATTTGCCAACGTTTGAGCTTCAATTCCTTGTGCAGCATCGACAATTAAAATTGCTCCTTCGCAAGCAGCGAGACTACGGCTGACTTCATAAGAAAAATCGACATGTCCTGGGGTA
>CANQEG010000039.1 GCA_947594705.1 uncultured Bacilli bacterium
TACCTCTAAATCCTAAAGGATCTACGTGCTAAAGCACGTGGCCTGAACCTAATTGCCGTAAACGGGGGTGGTCAATTTACACAACATTTACATCATTTATTTTTCTTTACAATCCATTTATCACATGCAAGTAATAAAGCAGGAAGGAACAGTAAGATTAAAATCGATGAACAAAGTGTTCCTTCAGAAATAGTCTTACAAATAATAGAAACAATTTCTGATGTAAAATGCCCTACAATGAGAGTTACAAGTGTTAATATAGAAGCGGAAGTTAAAATAGTCACAATCGATTTTTGATAAGATAAAATAATCGATTCTTTTTTATCTTTTTCTTTTCGCTGCTCTAAATAATACGAAGTATATAAAATAGCATAATCAATAGTTGCACCCATTAAAATACTTTGAACAATTAAAATAGCAATGAAATACACTTCATGTTCATGAAAAGATAAAATACCCATAGTAATAAATACAGCACATTGAATCATAAATGTAAGAATAATTGGTATCAATACAGAACGGAAAGTAAACGCTACAACAACAAAAATAACAATCATCGTAATAATAGTAATTTTATTTAATTCACTTTCAAAAGTATTATTCATTTCATAAGCAACTAAACTATCTCCAATTACATAAGATTCATTTAATTTATTATGAAGTTTATCTTTTAAATTTTTTATAAAATCAAATGTTTCTTCACTTTCTAAAGGATACGTTGTATTAAGAACTACTCTACTATAATCATCAGTAATTAAAAGACTTTTGGCATCTTCTATTTTTTCTTTGGCATCTTGTATATTTTCTTTCATTTCTTCTTCTATAAAATCATCAAATCTTTCTTCTTTTAAAATGACATCATTACAAAAATTCACAAATTCTTCTACAGTCATAAGACTCTCTTTGACATCATTTTTACTACCATAATAAAGATATAACACGGAAATTAAATCTTTATCTAAGTTTGTAAATGGTTGAAATAAATCTACTACTTCTTCTTTATGATATGTTTGATTTAAATTTTTCATAATTGTACTTAACGTTTTCAGTTTTTGTACTTTTAAAGAATCAAAATTTTTAGAATAATTGGCATCCGTTACAACTTCATTTAATAAAAATTCAACAAAATCAAAATAGGACATCGTATTTTTACCATTTTTCGTAACATCAAAAAGTCCATATAATAAACTCATTTGATTATTATTTAAAAATTGAGCAAGTTCATTTTTATTATATTTGATATTATTTTTTAAACTTGTAATAATTTTGTTTAAAGAATTTAATTCTTGTAAAGATGCATTAGACAAACTTTTTAATGCTTCATCGTTTTGATGAGTTAAAACAAAGGTTACAAATTCTTCTGGAGTCATAGTAACTTCATTTGTTTGCATATATTTTAAACTATACATATTTTTTATAAGCGTATCATCTTCATTTAATAATGAACTAAGTTCTTGATACGTATAGTTTTTATCTTTATTTTTTCTTACTATATCTATTAGTTTTAATTTATCTAATGTATTTTCATCTATCAAACTTGGTTCATTTAATAACAAGGTTACAAATTCATTTGGGGTAAAATACCATGAAGAAGTATTTTTGGTTTTATAATCTATTAAATGATAAAGATTCACGAGTTGTTTCTTATCTATTTTGGTAATTTTAGAAAGCTCATCTGGTGTATAAGTTGGTGCAAGTTCATTGGTCGCGGAATCTATTACCAAACGAATCATTTTTAAATTTTCATTGGGCAAACTCTTTAACGCTTCATTTACAAACTCTTGAGGACTTAAAAGTGTATCTTCAGGAATGTGTTGGTAAAGAGCATTTACAATTTCAGGTCCAAATATAGTGGATAACGTATTCTTATTTACTTTGGTAGTATCAAAATGATTTTCATTAGAAGCAAAAACCTTTAAAGGTTCTAATGAATCTAGGGAACCATTTTGTAAATAAGGTTGTAAAAGCTTATCTTCTTTTAAACTTAATCCTATTAAAATGACATCACTTAATTTTTTAGATTCTGTAGTATCTTCATTTAGATATTTGAAAAGTAATAATTTTTCAACATCTTCTTCTTTTATTTGAAATAATTTAGCTATACCACTCGCATTATTATGCTCATTTAAAAATGTCGAATTTGTAAACTTTTCCAAAAGAAGAATATTTTGTTTTTCTTCTTCTGTAAAATACGATTGATATGTTTTATTAGGAAGAATTTCTTGAACTACAAAACGAAAAAATTCTTGAAGAGTATATGTTTCTTTCATTTCATTAGAACTTACAAAATATACATAAAGTTCTTGAGAAATACTTTCATCGATTCCAAGTAAAAGAGCCATATCTTTGGCATTTAATTTTTGTTCATATTGATTTTGATTTATAAGTTTGGTCATTATCGCAATTTGTTGTTTCGTATTTTCATCTATCATTTTACTATATACTTTATCATTCAATACTTTTTCATTTAAAAAATTTATAAATTCTTTTAATGTCATTTTTGTATTGGTATGTTTCGATTGATAAAGAATGAAAAAGTCTTTTACATTACTAGAATCAATATCTAAAAGATTTGCGATTTCATCAATACTACGTTTTTTATAAATACTTTCTTCTGAAATAAAATTTTCTAATTTTGCAATATTTTCTTTCATTTCAGAAGAAATGGTATCTTGAAATTCCTCACTCGTATAAACATTTTCTTTGATAAAATCTACCATTTGTTTTAAAGTCATTTGATTATTTTCCTCTTGATTTACATAATAGTAAAATAAAAGTTTTAATGTATCATCACTGATATTTACCTCAGAACCTAAATCTTTGATTCTTTGTTTTAAATTTTCTCTATTTAAAGGTTCATGAATTGTATTTCCATACCCTAAAATTTCTTTGATTTTGTCATTTTGTTCCAATTCTTTTATGAGTGGCAAAATATTTTCTTCTTCCTTCGAATCATAAATAATCGCGATTTGATTTTGTTTTTCAAAAATTTTTGAAGTTTCATCCCAATTACTATTCGTATAATGGTATCCCAAATTTCCTTTTAATAGAAAGCTTCCTACTAAGATAAGGAGAAATATTGGCACGACTACTTTTCTTATATGATAACTAAAATGACTCAGCCATTTCATTTTAAATGTAGGACTTTTCTTTTTGGTTTTGATAATCCATTTTTCAAATAATAAAATCAATGTTGGTAACACAAAGAAAATACAAAGTAAACTAAATAGTACTCCTTTCGCTAAAACAAGGCCTAAATCTTTACCAATTGTAAAACTCATAAATACTAAGGCAAGTAATCCCGCAATGGTGGTAACAGAACTACTAGAAATAGATTGAAAAGAATGATGCAAAGCACTTTTCATTGCTTTTACTTTGTCTTTTTCGACTTCTCTTTCTTGATTATAACGATTCATAAGCATAATGGAATAATCCATAGATAAGGCAAGTTGTAAAATGGCTACGATGGAATTGGTAATATGAGAAACACTTGGAAAAAATATATTCGTTCCACGATTTAAAACAACAGCCATAAGAATAGTTACTAAAAATAAAACAGGTTCAAAGAAAGATTCACACATAAAAATTAAAATTAGAAAAGCAAAAAAGATTGCTAAGCCAACTACCCATATAGGAAGTATCTCCATATTCCGATCTTTAATAGAACCACTTAAAGTAATATTTTTATCTTTAAAATGATTTGATACTTCTTGATATAAATCATGAGCGACTTTAGAATCCGATTCCTCTTCTATTACAACTTCATATAAAGAATAGGAATCTTTTTCTTCATAATTTACTTCACTTACTCCCGAGATTTGTTCTAAATACTCTGTTACTTCTTCTTTTTCATTTTCTTTTAAATCATCAAACATAATATATAAAGAACTCGAAGTATCATCAAACCGTTCTTCCATGATGTCCATACCTACTCTTGTCTCAGATGTTTTAGGTAAGTACTTAGAAATATCATAGTTAATATGGACATGCATGGATAAGTAAGCACATACGATAGTAAAAATAATAAATACGACTAAAATATACATTCTTTTTTCAATAACCCAATCGGTAAATTTTTTCAATGAAATCACCCCAAACGTAATACATTATATGAAAGCTCATAAAAAAAAGATAGTATGAATTTTCAAAAAGTGTCTAAATTTAGACACTAATGTCATTTTTGTCTTTAAAATCTTTAAAATACGCGTTATAATAAGATAGATTTTTTAAAAAATTAGAAAGGAAAAAGGAATATGAAAGTAAAATGTCTAAATTCTTCCGCTTTTAAAACAAGAGAAACAATTAAAAAAGCATTTGCCAATTTAATTCATGAGAAAAAAAGTTTAAGTAAAATTACAGTAAAAGAATTAGTAGAAAAAGCAAATATTACAAGAAGTACTTTTTATACGCATTATGAAAATATTTATGAAGTTGCCCAAGATTATCAAATGCAAACTATTGAACTGATTTGTAGCAAAGATTTAATACTCCATAACAAAGAAGAAATCATCACGTATTTTGATAATATTATTCTTTGTTTGAAAGAAAATGAAGAAACTTATAAACTTTTATTTTCAGCCGATGAAACCCTTATTTTTTTAGAACGTTTAAAAAAAATCGCTGGTGAAAAAATTTTAAATGCGTTAAAAACAACCAATAATAACCCTTATTTAGAATTAGATGTTTCTTTCTTTATATCAGGAATTTGTATGGAATTTTTAAAATACTTTCGAAATGAATCCAAATATACTTTAGATGAATTGTTAATTCACATAAAAAAATGGTTTAATGAAATCTTTTAAAACCATTTTTTTGTTTTTTCTTTTTTTGTTTTAACGTTTTATCAATTTTATTTCGTAATTCTACTAATACTTCTTTAGAAGTTTTTAGGTTAGGAAATGCTGTAAGTAATCGTTTATGAAAGAGTCCTTTTTGTGCTAAAATCCTTCGCGTCTTTTTAGTAATTTCTTCCGTTCTATCTCTTTCCGCTTTTTTAAGTTCATGTTTAAAACTACTAATAATTTCAAAAGACACTAACACATCTACCCAAAAAAGAAGAAAACAAACAAAAACTACAATATGAAACACAGGCGTTGGAATAAATGAAATTCCTTTTAATAAGATGGGATTTAAAAGATATACAATAAAACACCCTAATAATCCAAAAGGAATTAAAGTTTCCATACAAATTCGCCCATTAATATTAAATTTTTTATTGCTATAATCCCACCATCTAGCATGAAAAATTTTTTCTAATAAAAAACTGGTAAAATACTCTAACAAAGAACAAATGAACATAGCCATTAAAAATAATGTAATGGGGTCTTCTCGATATTTAGAAAGAAAAAACAAAATTAATAATCCCCCAAATCCATAAATAGGACAATAAGGACCAATTAAAAAGCCTCGGTTTACAAATTTATGATTTGCAAAAAAAGAAACTACTACTTCCATAAGCCATCCTAAAAAAGAATATACAAGAAATAAGGCAAAATATAGTATAAATTTTTCCAAATGTCTCACCCTTTCTGTTAAAAAGATTATATCATTCTCACTTTCAAAAAAAAAGACATCTTTATTTTTCTTTTTTAAGATTGGTCTTTTTATTTTGATTTTTTAATAAATCACGAATTTCTTCTAGTAATATTTCTTCGTTAGTTTTCTTCACTTCTTCTTTTGCTTCTTCTTCTTTTTTATGATGAAAACTCATAATTTTATTAATTACTTTAATCATAACAAAAATACAAAAAGCAATAATTAAAAAATCGATAATACTTTGAATAAACATTCCATATTGAATTTCTGCATCATTAATTTTTAAACTTAAACTGGTAAAATCAATTCCGCCTAAAATAATTCCTAAAAATGGCATAATAACATTGTTTACTAAAGAAGTAACTATACTAGAAAAAGCTCCTCCAATAATAACACCAACTGCCAAATCCATAACATTTCCTCTTTGAATAAACTCCCTAAATTCTTTTAACATATAAATACCTCCTTGACAATTTTATATCATATTTTCTCAAAAAAAAGAAGAACTTTCTTATTCTTCCTTTGTTTTTTTCACTCCAAAACCATAATGTTCTCTTACTTTTGTTTCTAACTCTTCCATTAATTCTTTATTTTCTTTTAATAAAGCTTTAACATTTTCTTTTCCTTGCCCTATTTTCTCCCCATTATAAGAATACCAAGCCCCAGATTTATCTAAAATATTTAAATCAGAGGCAATATCAATAATTTCTCCTTCTCTAGAAACGCCTTCTCCATACATAATATCAACACTAGCGGATTTAAATGGTGGCGCAACTTTATTTTTAACAACTTTAATATTTGTTTTATTTCCAATTACTTGATCGCCCACTTTAATTTGTTCTCCTCGCCTTACATCAAGTCGAATCGTCGCATAAAATTTTAAAGCTCTTCCTCCCGGTGTAGTTTCTGGATTTCCAAACATTACCCCCACTTTTTCTCTTAATTGATTTATAAAAATAGCTGTTGTTTTGGTTTTATTAATTGTTCCAGATAATTTTCGTAACGCTTGAGACATTAATCTAGCTTGAAGTCCAATATGAGAATCTCCCATATCTCCATCGATTTCAGCCTGTGGAACCAACGCAGCCACCGAATCAATGACAATAATATTTACCGCTTCACTTCGAACCAAAGCTTCACAAATTTCTAATGCTTGTTCTCCTGTATCTGGTTGTGAAAGTAATAATTCACTAATATCTACTCCTAAATTTTTAGCATAAACAGGATCTAGAGCATGCTCTGCATCAATAAAAGCAGCCCGTCCACCATTTTTTTGCACTTCCGCAATGGCTTGCAAAGCAAATGTTGTTTTTCCACTTGATTCAGGTCCATAAATTTCAATAATTCTTCCCTTTGGATACCCTCCAACACCTAAAGCAATATCTAAAGAAAGTGAGCCGCTAGAAGTAACATCAATTTCCATGTGTTCTTCTTGCCCTAATTTCATAATAGAACCTTTACCAAATTGTTTTTCAATCTCAGCTAAAACTTGTTCTAAAGCTTTATCTTTGTCTTTCGTATCTTTTGTTGATTTCATAAATAAACCTCCCAATTTCTGTTCATGATTTCATTTTATAATAAAAAAAAACATTTGTCAATATTTTTTGCGAACAAATGTTTTAAAATAAAATTATCACTTAATTAAGCTTTAATCCAATTTTATTTTTCCATTCTATAAAGTATATTACCAAAGAAATCACTGATAAAACAGTTCCAATATCAATAAAAATTTCAGCTAAATAAATACCCCATATCTCAAATGGCAAATTATAAAATAGGAGTAAAGAAATACCAATTAACAAAAATACCGTTTTCGCTTTTCCCCAAATTTGTGCTTTAATAATTGTTCCCTTTTTTGCCGCTAAAATTCGCATAGAATCCATACAAATATCTCGAACTACTGCTACAACTGGAACAATTACACTAATAAAACCTAAATAGGCTAAAATAATTAAAACTCCATCTACTAAAATTTTATCCGCAATTGCATCCATAACTGCTCCAAAATCACTCATAGATTTTTCTTTTCTCGCAATAGCGCCATCTAAATAATCGGTAACCGAAGCAATTACAAATAAGAATCCTGCAATTAAAAATTTTAAATCTACTACTACTCTTCCCATCACATAAAAGGTTGGAAAAACAATCCCTAAATCTTGCCATGGAATAATTAAAAGAAAAATAATAATTCCGGCTAAAACCATTCGACTAATTGTTAATTTATTTGGTAAACTCATACACCCTCCTATAAAATATTTTCTATAATTCCCAACGTAGAAACCTGGAATATGCTCCAAACTACAAGAATTAAAACTAAAATAACACAAATTGTATAAAAAATTACATAATATTTAGTAGGATATTTTTTCATTGGTTTCGTATAAGGTGAAACTACTTTTTCTTCTGTTTTTTCTTTATTTTGCTCTTCCATTTTCTTTTCAATTTCTTTAATGGGAATTTTTGAAGTATATTGAAACAAATAATCATTAAATTCATCAATTAATTTCACTGCATCTAATCCTAAATATTTTGCATAATTCACAATATAATCTTTTAATTCATAAATATCTTTGAAACATCCAATATTTCCACTTTCAATATTTTCTAATATGACTTCTTTCATATTTAAGTCTTTGCTTGCTTCAGCAATAGAAACACCAGAAGTAACCCGGGCTTCTTTTAAGCTATTTCCAATCTCAAACAAAATGACTCACTCCTTTAAACAATAAAAAATAAATAACGAATAAGCCTTGTTCTGTCCATATCTTACGATATGTGGCAAATATTTATCTATCTTTCGATCCACAAAATAGTTCATTTCCTATTTTATAGTTCCCCTACCAAAATTTGGGTTTCTCGCTTGCGGGGTTTACCACGTTCCACTTCCAAGATTTCTCTTTTCTTCGTCACTTTGGCACTTTTACATTTACTAAAACCATTTGAGGTTCTTTCAAAGCCGTTTCGCTAACGCGAACCTTAGGTTATTTTTTCCCTAAGCACAAACACTACAACCATCTCAGGTTGTGCGAGCAAGGACTTTCCTCTACATAATTTTATGCAGCATTTGCCTAGTTATTTATTTCTTGTTCCATATACAAATTTTTCTAGTTGACTAATTCTTCTCAGTAAATCTACATTACTAGTACCTTCTTCAGAATCAGAATTTTGTGTATCTAATCTCATTTCTAAATCACGAATTTGTTGTTTCAATTTCGCATTTTCACTATTCATAGCCCCTAATTCTTTTTCATAACTTTTAATTACTTTAATAAATTCTGTATAATCACGAATGACTATATCTAAAAAGTTATCAACTTCTTGAGGGCGATATCCACGAGCATCTAATTTAAAATCTTTTTCGTAAATTTCTTCTGGACTTAATGTAATTTTTTCACTCCACATACTACCACATCCTCGCAAATATCTTACCAATACTTTGGCTGTTTGTCAATTCACTACTTACGTTTTCTAGAATTATTTTTATCATAAAGCCAATTTATTCTATCATTTGAACAATTTTAAAAGGCATTGTGTTACTTCCATCACCAGAAGTAATTTTGACATTTGTTTTTAAATATAATGTTGGACGAAATTGACTTATTGCTTTGGTATAAGAGACATCATAAAGTGCAGCAGTAATTTTACCATTAAAATTTTCAAAATTTTTCCCTATTTCATATACAAACGTATGATTATAATCAGGATTTTTCCATGTATTGTGAGTTAATAACCATTCATAGTCATATTCATTTGTTAAATAAAGCCAATTTTTATTTGTACAAGTGTTATAATTGCTAAGCAATGTTTGAATTACACATTTTGTTCTATTTTCATTGCTTCCACCAACTGCATAACCATAATCCGAAGAATACATTAATGCTACTCCATGATTATCTGTTTGCCACAAATAATTATTTGTTTCAAAAACATTAATACTTCTTTCATATTTATACATATCATTAGTTAATATATTAGGAGTATTATATCCCCCTATGTTCCATATAATTTTTTCATCAATTTTTTCTCTCGCATTTTCAGTTAGTCCTATAGTTTCATAATCATTTTTTCGATTATAATAATCTCCCGTATTTAAGAGCTTCATTAAACTTGCTTTATTCCAATCATTAACATCAGTTTTGTCATTCCATTGAACATTTTGAATACTTTCATTTCTAATAATTTTTACCCTTTGTTCCACATTAGTTTCACTTGTCATTACATTTACTAAGCCAATAATTCGCCAAGTTTCATTATTAAATTTTATATAATTATTTGGATTTGAACCTGCATAACGGTACTCTGTTTGTTTAAAACCATTATCATTTAATGTACCTGTTACATCTTTATGAGTTGTCTCATAAAGTCCATCGCCACTTTCCACTATTGGTACTCCTTTTCCTAATATATAAATACCTTTTATAAAATATAAATTACATTTCGTTCTTGATGTAGTTACACCTTC
>CANQEG010000040.1 GCA_947594705.1 uncultured Bacilli bacterium
GATGAAGAGACCAGTAAAATATTTAATGCCTGGGATTATCATGCTCAAGTAAGTGAAAGTATTGGTGAAAAAAGAGGGGAAGAGTTGGGACTTAAAAAAGGTGAAGTGTTAGGACTTAAAAAAGGCGAAAAAATAGGTTATCAAAAAGGAACAGAAAAACGAAACATGGAAATTGCCCAAAATTTAATTGCCGAAGATATGCCATACCCACTTATATCAAGAAGTACAGGATTATCAATTCATCAAATTGAAAATTTGCCATTAAAGAAAATCAAAAAAGTAAAAAAATAAAAGAAGATAGAAATGGAAATCACA
Organism: uncultured Bacilli bacterium; assembly: GCA_947594705.1. Lineage (GTDB taxonomy): Bacteria > Bacillota_I > Bacilli_A > RF39 > UBA660 > Ventrenecus. The sequence continues at coordinate 316 of CANQEG010000040.1, forward strand.
TTTCTCTCTTTTTTTCTTTTGTAATATTTGATAAAATATCTATAACAAAGTGGTGATGTGATGAAAAAACTTGTAACAATTGCCAAAGACGCAAATATTAAAGTGAAAAGTCAAATTCATGAATTTTTAACACCTAATTTTGTATATCTTCCTATTGATGAAAAAGCTCAGATGATTGCAACAAAGAAAAAAGTTTCTAAAGGCGATAATTTATATCAATGGCAAGGAAAAATATATTCCAGTCCCATTAGTGGAACAATTACAAAAATTGTAAAATTGAAAGAAAATTTATATTTAGAAATTAAAAATGATTTTAAAGAAAAAGATCATTATACGGGAATTATGAATACTACAATGATTGTTACAAATGATTTAAAAAAGAAAATAAAAGAATATAATAAAAATTGGAATGCTTTAAAAAATTCTGAAACTATTATTTTAAATGGAATGGAAGCAGAACCATATTTAGCGAATATTCCTTTTTTACATAAATATTATATGAGTGAAATTTTACTCATGTTAGATGCGATTGCTTCTTCTTATCATATATCACAAATTAAAATTTATTTAAAAGAAAATGATCGAGAAAGCATTGAGGCGATGGAGCAATTAATTAATACATACCCAGAGATGTCTTATCATATTTTACCGGATTGTTATCCAATTGGGAACTCGTTATTTTTAAAGGATTATTTAAATTTAACTGAAAAGGATTTTTTGATGACTTCTGATGAAATTTTTGATGCCTATTACGAATTATTAAAATTACGAAAAAAAGATTTTTTATTTATTACTATTACCGGGGATGCTATTACGAATCCTCAAGTAGTAAAAGTAAAAATTGGTACTTTATTAAAAGATGTTGTAGAGGAATGTATTAAAATAAAAAAGAATTCTTATGATATCTATGTCAATGGTTTATTTATGGGGTATTTAGGAGATTTGAATATTGTTTTAACAGAAGAGATTCGGGCCATTTATTTTATGAAAAAAAATACTGTATCAGAAAGTCCATGTATTTCTTGTGGAAAATGTAATGATGTTTGTCCTTATAATTGTAATCCTTATCAAACGGTAATTTCTAAAGGAAAATGGCAAACTTCCAAATGTATTTCATGTGGATTATGTACATTTATATGTCCTAGTCATATTCCTATCAATCAATTATTAAGGAGGGATTAAGATGCATTTTAAAAATGAAGTAAAAAAATATGAATGGATGGTGTTGCTTTTCTTTTTGCTTTTTTTTGGTTATGGATGTTATAAAAATGGTCTTTCTTATGTGTTTTTAGGAAAAATGACTTTTGTAGAAGTTTTAAAACCTTTGATGTTTTTATTGGTATCGATTATTTTATCTTTGCTATTTTCCTTACTAGAAAAAAGAAAAATTACTTGTGAATCTTTTATAAGAGGACTATTATTTGTTCTTCTTCTTCCGCCTACATTCCCACTTCTTTATTTTAGTCTTTATACTTTGGTCTTTTATGTATTTTTATGGATTGGGAAAAAATGGTTTCCTAAAGTTTCTTATCTTTCTTTATATATGGTAGGAATCCTTCTATTAACGGAAATTTTTCAAATTGGATTAGAGAATATGATAGAAAAAGAGATGCATTTTCAATATGGGACAATTGATATTTTCTTTGGTAGAGGTTTAGGGGGATTTGGTACTACCAATATTTTTCTGATTATTCTTTGTTATTTTGTTTTATGTAGCTATTATTACTATAAAAGAGAATTGCCTATTTATGCTTTCACGACATATAGTATTTGCTTTTTCGTACATTATTTTATGCATCCATCTTTCTATACGTTTCAATCCTTTTTAGCACCATCTGTTTTCTTTTCCTTTGTGTTTTTCTTACCACAAAATGAAACATCTTCGGCGACAAAGAGGGGAAAATTCCTTACTGGGCTTTTGGCTGGATTATTAAGTTTTGTTTTTATTCATTTGCTTTTTATCAAAGAAGGGGCTTATTATGCTGTTTTACTTACCAATCTCTTTTGGATTTTGGGACATAGAATATATTTCTTTTTCCTTTCGACAAAATGTGACAAAAAAAACGCTTTACAATTAAAAAAGAATACTATATCATAGAAATTGCTTAAAAGACATGAACTCCAATTGAAGGAGAGTTTATGAAAAAATTAATTGTTTTTGCTTTGGTGTTTTTTGCGTTGTTTATGAAAATGCCAGAAGCTAGAGTCAATGTGGAATCGGTGTATACAGGACATACTTATTTTACCAGTGATAATGTGCAACATAAAATATATTTGTATCAAGATAAAGATACGAAAAGGCCTATTTTTCCACTTTCTTTTGAAACAGATGTGAATAAATTAGGAATTAAGGAAACGGAAAGTCTTTCTTATACGGAAGAAGAATTAAATTATATAAAAAGTGCCATTGCCATTCTTACTAATGGAGAAAGCTTTAATGATGTGGGAAACACTAAATTACTCGGTATTCAAGCATTGTTGTGGGATTTATGGGCCAATAAAACTGGGGCAACAATAAGATATAATTTCGATGTTGCTTATGGAAGAGTAGATTATAAAAAGAAAGTAGAAAATACTTTACCGACTTATAATACTCCCATCGAATATCATTTAAGTGGAACTGTAAATGAACCAATTTATTTTTCTTTATTCTCTTTAGAAAAAGAAGATTATCAGTTCTTGCCGATGAATCATGAGGAACAAATTATGAAACATCAAGATGGATTTTCTTTTATTCCTAAACAAGCTAAAATATATGATTTTAAAGTTCAATCGAGTGCTTTAGAAGAACAAATAAAATATTTTATTTATCAAGATGTTCCACTTATTGAAGTTACGAAAGGAAAAAGTCCAGATATCTATCTTCATATTGAAAGTAAAGAAAAAATGAAAGATGTGCATACAGTTCGGGTAATTACAAGTGATGGCGTTACTCTTAGATTAGATAAAACTCAGTTTCTACAAGGAGAAAAAGTGCAGTTTACTCCAATATTAGAAGAAGGGTATCAGTTAAAACAAATCAAAGCTACCACGATAGAAAATAAAGAAATTGTCTTAGACCATTTTTCTTTTATTATGCCGGATGAGGCAGTAATTTTAGAAGTAGAAGCAAAAAAAATTCCCGAAAGTCCAACCTATACAATTTTTTATCAAGAACAAGAAGGAATGATATGGAATAAAGCAAAATCCGTTCAATCCGGTCAAAAAGTAATGCTGGATTATTCTTTAGAAAAAGAGTATCAATTGGTAAATATAGAAGTATTTACTTTATCGGGAAAGAAACTTCCATTGGAAGGTCAAAGCTTTGTTATGCCAGCGGAAAATATAGTGATTTTGGTTTCTTTACAAAAGAAGAAAGAAATAGAACAAGAAGAAAAAAAAGGAGCAGAAAAAGAAGAGATGAAAGAGGAAATAAAAGAAGAACTTCTGGAAAATACTTTCGATGAAACAATGGAGGTTTATTCCGTTCCTAAAACATATCAAGATACGTTTCTTTTTCCCATTCGTTTATTGATGATGGGATGTCTTACCCTTTTTAAAAAGAAATAGTATATGCTAAAAAATGTAAAATATGTGTAAAATATGAAGAAAATTGTCGATTTTGACAATTTTTTTTAGGAAAAAAAAAGGAAATAAACAAGGTTTCCGGTATAAATATTAGTAAGGAGGAATTTTTAAAATGGCACAAATATCTCAAGAAATAGTAGATGAAATACGACAAAAAAGTGATATAGTTGAAATTATAAAAGAATATCTTCCTTTAACCCAACGAGGAAAAAATTATTTTGGTGTTTGTCCTTTTCATGATGATCATTCTCCTTCAATGAGTGTTTCAAAAGAAAGACAAATGTTCAAATGTTTTACATGTGGAATGGCTGGGAATGTTTTTAAATTTGTGAGTGAATATGAAAATATTAATTATATGGATGCAATTAGAAAACTTGGAACTCGGTTGGGCTTTCAATTAGATAATATCAAACGAGAAAAAAAAGAAGTACATCAAAAAGAATTTGAAATTATGAATTTAGCAAGATTATTTTATGAAAATAATTTAAATACATCTCAAGGAGAAACTGCTAGAAATTATTTACGACAACGGGGTATAAGCGAAGAAATTCAAAAAGAGTTTCAAATTGGACTTTCTTTATCAGAAAGTAAATTGTATGAATTTTTAAAGAAAAAGAAATATTCCGAGAATGATTTGATAAGTTTAGGGTTAATACATGAAGTAAATGGAAAGATAAATGACGTGTTTTTACATCGTATTACATTTCCTATTTGGGATAAGGATGGCAATGTAGTTGGTTTTACGGGTCGTATTTATGAACAAGGAAGAACCCCAAAATATTTAAATAGTAAAGAAACAACAATTTTTAAAAAGGGTAATATTTTATTTGGGTATCATATTGCGAAAGAATACGTTCGTAGAGAAAAGCGTGTAATCGTGGTAGAAGGAAATATGGATGCCATTCGAATGCATACAAGTGGGTTTCAAAATACGGTTGCTTTAATGGGGACATCTTTAACCAAAGAACAAATACTCATGTTTCAAAAATTACATGTTCCCGTTATCTTAATGTTAGATAATGATGATGCAGGGGCTTTGGCTACTAAAAATGTCGGTGATTTGTTAGAAAAGGCTGGAATTGAAGTAAATGTAGTGCGATTAAGTGGAGAAAAAGACCCAGATGAATATATTATAGCCCATGGAATTGATGCGATGGAAGAAAATTTGAAACATCCAATATCGTTGTTAGAATATAAATTAAATTTTTTAAAACAAAATAAAAATTTGCAAGATGCTAAGGATTTACGAGAATATGTAAAAGAAGTATTAAATGATTTAAAAAGAAAAGATTCTCTTACGATAGATATTACTTTAAATAAACTTTCTAAAGATTATAATATCAGTTTAGAAGTTTTAAAAAGTGAACTTGATAAAGAAGAACAAAAAGAGATTGGACCTCCCAAGGAAGAGAAAGCTCCTTCTAAAAGAAGAAAAACTCGTTATGAGATTAGCGCGGAACATATTCTTTATTATATGATGAATGAAGCAAAATATATTAAAATGTATCAAAATAAACTTGGGTATTTTAAAGACCCATTATATCGAGGAATTGCTAATGAAATCAAAGATTATTATGAACGAAATAGACAGATTGTTTTTGCTGATTTTCTAAGTTATGTGGAAACTTCTCCTTTAAAAGAAGAAATTTATGAAATTGTTGGCAGTATAAAAGAAGAAAATTTGGTGGAAACTAGTATGGAAGATTATATGAATATTATTAAGGAAAATACATGGTTAGATAAAGTGAAAGAATTAAAACAAACTTTACGCCAAACGATTGACCAACATCAAAAAGAATGTATTGGAATGGAAATTACTGAACAATTAAAAAAAATTCAAGAAATAAGAAAAGAAAGAAGTGTGAAAAATGACAAAATTTGAAATGAAAAAAAATGAATTAATTAACAAAGGAAAAGAAGAAGGGTATTTACTATTTAGTGAAATTACGGAGATTGCCAAAGAATGTAAAGCAACAAAGGCGCAAGTTGTAGAATTTCAAAAAGAAATTGAAAAAGAAAACATTGAACTTTTAGAAATTGCTCCTAAAGTGAAAAAGACCAATACCAAATTAAAAGAAATTAAATCTTTTGAAGAACGAAAAGAAGAACTCATTAAAAAGGGGCTGGAAACTCATCGAATTACGTATGAAGAACTTGCTGAATCCTTAAAAGGATTAGATGTCGATAATGATTCATTGGATGAATTATATAATGCTTTAATGGAAAACAATATCGAAGTTGTAGGAGAAGATGAAGAATCCGGAACTTCTCCAAAAATGGAAGAGGAAACTCCTATTATTTTAGATGATGCTGAGATTACCAAAGATATGAATATCAATGATCCAGTTAGAATGTATTTAAAAGAGATTGGGCGTATTTCTTTATTAAGTGCTGAAGAAGAGATGGAATTATCTGTACGAGTTGCTAATGGCGATGAATATGCGAAAAATAAACTAGCGGAATCTAACTTACGTTTGGTGGTTTCTATTGCCAAACGTTATGTAGGAAGAGGATTATTATTCTTAGATTTAATTCAAGAAGGAAATATTGGTCTTATGAAAGCTGTAGATAAATTTGATTATGATAAAGGTTATAAATTTTCTACGTATGCTACTTGGTGGATTAGACAAGCAATCACGAGAGCTTTAGCTGATCAAGCAAGAACTATTCGTGTTCCAGTTCATATGGTGGAAACTATTAATAAAATGGCGCGAATTCAAAGACAGTTAACCCTTGAATTAAATCGGGAACCAAGTGAAGAAGAGATCGCTAAAAAAATGGGTATTTCTGTCGATAAAGTAAGAGATGTAATTAAAATTAGTCAAGATCCCGTTTCTTTGGAAACGCCAATTGGTGAAGAGGATGATTCTCATTTAGGTGATTTTGTCAAAGATATTAATATGATGACTCCTGAAGAATATGCAACCAATGAAATTTTAAAAGAAGAAATTAAAGCTGTATTAGAAACGTTACAAGAAAGAGAACAAGAGGTACTTGAACTTCGTTTTGGCCTTATTGATGGAACGAGTCATACTTTGGAAGAAGTGGGCAAAAGATTTAATGTTACAAGAGAAAGAATTCGACAAATTGAAGCCAAAGCTCTTCGCAAACTTCGTCATCCATCACGAGCTAAAAAATTGAAAGACTTTTTAACTGACTAATGAAAAGCAAACGATTGAATGCTATTTGCGATTGTTTAAATTCTTCTGATAAAATGATTGATATTGGTTGTGATCATGCGTATGTTTTAATTGAAATGGCCAAACGTGGCATGAAAAAATTACTCGGAACAGAAATTCATTTGGCTGCATATCAAAATGCTCAGAAAAACATCATAAAATCTGGCTACGAAAAGGAAATTTCATTACTCCTTACGGATGGAACAAACAAGGTCGATATCTATTCTTATGATACTTTGGTATTAGCAGGAATGGGGTATTTTACAATGAAACATATTTTAACCCAAACCGATTTAACACCAATTCAAAAAATAGTTTTAGCCCCAAATCAAGATGAAAAAAAAGTGAGAATATTTTTACAATCCATTGGCTATACGTTAAAAAAAGAAATTGTAATTTTTGAAAAAAAACACTTTTATTCTATTATGGTGTATGAAAAAGGAGTGCAAACATTAACAGAGGAAGAGAAAGAATTTGGATTATTTCAAAAAGAAAATCAAGTGTATTATCAGTTTTTAAAAGAAAAAGAAGAAGAAATTATGCATAACATTCCAGCTTCGAAAGAAAAAGAAAGAAAAGTTCATCAAAAAAGAATTACGATGTTATGTCATTATTTAGAAAAATGTTAAAATAAAAAATGGTTTTTACACCATCTTTTTTTACATATATTGTTTGTATTTTTCGGTATTTTTAAAATTTAATTTGGCAATATGATATAATTTTTCATCGCCATATTTTTTTACAATTTCAGCCGTTAATTTATCGACTTCTTCTCCAGAACCTTTTAAAACAGTAATTCCTAACTCTTCACTTAACTTATCTATTTCTTTTAAGAAAATATAACGACTAATACAACTTGATACAGCAACAGAAGCACATAAATTTTCTGCTTTGGTTAAGAATGTAATATCTTTTACTTTATCTTTGGCTTCTTGAATATGTTCAAAATATTTTTTAGGAAAAACAAATTGGTCAATAATAATTTTATCATATTGAGGATGTTCTGATTTCACTTTAAATAATACTTTATTATGTAATATTGCTTTAATTTTATTCATATTATAACCATTATTTTGATATTTATTATATTCATCATTTTTTAAAATAAAAGTACAATGATCTACTTCTTTTATCAAAGTAGGGGCAATTTCCATAATTTTTTCATCGGTTAATTTTTTAGAATCTTTTACACCCAAACGATCTAAAAATTCAATTTGTTCTTTCGGAACATAAGAGGCAGTTACAACAATCGGGCCAAAATAATCGCCTGTTCCAACTTCATCAGAACCAATTGTCGTAAGACCATATATTGTTTTTCTAGCAATCGTTGTTTTTTCTTTGCGTTCTTTCATTTCATTCATGTTAATCGTTAAGCCAGTAAGTTTCTTTTCTGTTTCTACCCACATATTGGCATCAATGTCGGCACTGACTCCTTGAAACATAACTTTTCCAGATTCATAAAGAGTAACGATTGTATCAGCATCTAATGCTTGAAAGATAGCATAAGGAGGCGTTTTTTCTCTTCTTTTATCTTCATAATAAGAAATCATTTTTTGTTGTACTTTTTCGCTTACTTTAAAAACAATTGTCATAATACATCACCAAATTAAGTATATCATAAATTTCTTTACAATTCATTAATTTTTGTAATATAATGATAAAAAGAAAGGAAATTGAATATGATAGATTGTATCATTATTTTGTTTTTGCTCATGGGAGCAGTCGTGGGGTTTAAAAGAGGAGTGATAAAAAGTGCCACCATGTTTGTCGGGGCTGTATTTGTCATAATGTTATCTTATACACTAAAAAATCCTGTATCAAAAATCCTTTATGCAATATTTCCCTTTTTTGAATTTACCGGAAGCTATGAAGGACTTACTGTATTAAATTTGGTAATTTATGAAGCAATTGCTTTTATTTTAGTTTATTTAATTTTAATGACTTTGTTACAAATCTTAATAAAAATTACCGGTGGGATTGAAAAAATTTTAAAATTTACGATTATTTTAGGAATTCCTTCCAAGTTATTAGGAGCTTTATTTGGTTTATTTGAAACATTTATTTTTGTATTTTTAGCATTATTTTTATTTTCTTCTATTCCTACCACCAATGAACTTTTAAAGGATTCTAAAGTGTCTTCGGCTATCTTAAATGCTAGTCCCGTTTTATCTAATATTACCAAAGAATATGTAAAAGCGTTTGAAGAAATCATTAGTATTAAAGATCAAAACATTCATGATAAAGATGCATATAATCGGAATGCTTTAGATATTTTATTAAAATATGAAGTAGTAAAAAAAGATACGGTGGAAGAATTGTTAAAAAATGGCAAATTACAAATTCCTGAGGCAAATTCTATATTAGAAAAATATTAGAAAGGAAAAATTATGATAAAATATTTAGAAAAAGAAAGTGATTTTGAAACAGAAATTCAAAAAGATTTCGTGGTTGTTGATTTTTATGCAGATTGGTGTGGACCTTGTCAGAGAATGGGAGAAATCTTAGAAACTATTGAAAATATTGATATTTTAAAAGTTAATGTCGATACATTTCAAAATTTAGCTATGAAATTTGGAATTATGTCTATTCCTACATTTATGATATTTAAAAATGGCGAAGAACAAAAAAAGCAAGTGGGAATGATGTCAAAAACAGATTTTCTTCAATGGTTGGAGGAAAAATAAGTTTTATTAGGAAAGAAACCAGCACGGTTTTCTTTTTTTACATAATATAAGGAAAAATTCCTTGTATATTATCATAAAATTTGTTACAATATCTTTGGCTTTGTAAAAGCAAATAAACATGCTTTAGGGATTAGTGTTTTCAAGTGCTCTCGGCGTAGAGTGAAGATGCTAAGAAGATCTAGGCAGAAGGAAAACGAAGGAGGATGTTTTTATGGCCGTAGTTTCTAAAAGTATTTTATTAGAAGCTGGAGT
>CANQEG010000041.1 GCA_947594705.1 uncultured Bacilli bacterium
CTTTTAATTTTGCTCCACTAGAGGGAACAAACTTGGGTTCGGTAGTCATAATGGTTTTTCCTTGGGCACTTTGGGGAATTTCATCTAAACAACGTTTTTTTTCATATTCATCGGTAATGTTAGGCACTACTAAATTTTCAATAAAACGTTTAATAAAAGTACTTTTTCCCGTTCTCACTGCTCCCACAACACCTAAATAAATTTCTCCATTTCCACGTTTGGCTATAGATTCTAATAATTCTTTCTTATCCATTTAAAATCACCTATGAAACTATATGATACACAATTCTAAACTATGACAAAAGAAAAAGAGTAGAATTTTCTACTCAATAATGGCTTTGATTCTTCTTACCCCAGCACTAGAGGCTTCCTCTTTTTTTATTTTAAAATGGCCAATCTCTTTGGTATTATTTACATGAGGTCCCCCACAAAGTTCCATAGAAATATCTCCTATTTTATAAACTGTAACCATATCAGGGTACTTATCAATAAACATACATTCTGCTCCACTCGCAATGGCTTTTTCTTTTTCCATTACTTCATGAGTTACAGGAATGGCTTTTTCAATCCATTCGTTTACCAAATCCTCAACCTTCTTTTTTTCTTCTTCGGTTAATTTATGATCACATGGAAAATCAAATCGCAATCTTTCTTCCGTAATATTACTTCCTAATTGATGTACATTACTTCCAAGCACTTTTTTTAAAGCAGCATTGAGTAAATGCGTGGCTGTATGATATTTTGTTTCTATTTCACTATTGCCTGATAAACCGCCTTTAAATTTTCCTACAGAGGCCGTTCTAGATTTTTCTTGATGTTCTTTAAATTTTTCATCAAATCCTTTTATATCAACATTTAATCCCTTTTCTTTGGCTACTTCTATGGTAAGTTCAATTGGAAACCCAAAGGTATCATATAAATGAAACGCCATCTCACCATCAATTTCTTCTTTTTGTTCACTTATTTTTTCAAATATCTTTAATCCTTTTTCTAATGTTTTACTAAATTTCTCTTTTTCATTTTTTAAAATATTTAATACAATTTCTTGATTGTCTTTTACTTCATGATAATATTCTTGATATAACTTGATAAAACAACGAGCTAGTTGTTCTTCAAAATTACTATTTAAATCAATTCCTAATTTTCTAGCATGGCGAATGGCTCTTCTAATTAATCTTCGTAAAATATACCCTTGATCGGTATTACTTGGTTTGATATGAGCAGGATCAGAGGCAATTATCACGGAAGTTCTTATATGGTCTAAAATAATTCTCATAGACTCTTCATTGCCTTCATAAGGTTTTCCAGAAATTGTTTCTAAAAGCGTTCTCGCTTCATCCCAAATACTTGTTAAATAATTGTCCTCTTTATGTTCTAAGACTGCAACAACCCGTTCTAACCCCATTCCTGTATCAACATTTTTTTGAGTGAGTTCATGAACAGAGCCATCTTCTTCTTGATAATATTCCATAAATACATTGTTCCAAATTTCGACCCAATCTTCATCTTCTGGGTCAAATACTTCGGGAACACTTTTACTACTTCGCCAATAAAAAATTTCTGTATCTCCTCCACAAGGTCCAGAAGAACCGGGAATCCAAAAATTATGTTCTTTATCTAAATAGGCTATTCTTTCTTCTTTAATTCCTAATTCTTTCCAAACTTGGGCTGAAACTTCATCACGAGGAATTTTTTCATCGCCTTTGTAAACAGTAATGGCTAAATATTCTATTGGAATTTGTAACACTTTCGTTAAAAACTCAAAACTATACGCGATACTTTCTTTTTTAAAATAATCTCCTAAACTCCAATTTCCAAGCATTTCAAAAAAAGTATGATGGGTTTTATCGCCAATACTATCTAAATCCGTTAAACGAATACATTTTTGATAATCACAAAGTCTTTTTCCATAAGGATGAGGTTCCCCCATCAAATACGGAATTAAAGGTTGCATCCCGGCCGTATTAAATAAAACTGAAGGATCATTTTCAGGTACTACTGGTGCACTGGGAATTTGTTTATGTCCTTTTGAAACAAAAAAATTAATATATTTATCTTTTAAATTCATCTTAAATCCCTTCTTTCAAAATTATCGTTTCGATTTCTTTTTTGATTTCTTCTTCCGTTTTATTCCTAATATCATAATCGAAATTAGAATAATTTTCAAGTGCTATTTCGGTTTCATGATTTTTTTCTTCTTCCGTTAAATCATAAATACTACTTTCATTTGCAATATGAATTTTAATAGGATGATACTCCTCTAGCATTTCAATTTCTAAAGGAAGTCTTACATCACTTATAATTAAAACATCTACAAATTGTTCATAAATAGAAATATCTTCTTTCATTCGTTCAATAAAATAATTGGGAAATTTACTTTCATGTCTTACAAAGTACCCAAAATCTTGTAAAAATTTTCTTGGTTTTGGTTCACTATACCCATCCCAATCAGTCAGTTCTTTGGCAAATAATTTAATGTATTTACTATATTCCGTTATCGCTACTTTTTTTCCCATTTGCGTTAGTTTTTCTTTCAAATACTTGGCAACTAACGTTTTACCACTACGAGCTTTTCCCGCTACTAAAATAATTTTCATTTCTCCTCCTCAAAAAAAAGAAGCTTAGTTGGCATCTTTTTCTTCTAGCATATATTCATTATCATGAAACCAATTATATTTTTCTTTGAAGAATTTCCATACTACTTTTGCTAACGCAATACAAGGAGTGGCTAAAATCATTCCGATAATTCCAAAGAAATGTTCAAAAATTAAAAGTCCAACAATAATTGTTACAGGATGAAGTTTCATGGTTTTACTCATTACAATTGGTTGTAATATATTATTTTCAATTAATTGTACTACTACAGCAACAATTAACGTTAAAAAACCAATCAAAGGACTTTGTGCAAATCCCACTATTACAGCGATTGCTCCACCTATATAAGGTCCGATATAAGGAATTAAATCGGTGATACCACATAAAAGGCCAAATAATACACTGGCTTGTAACCCAACAGCCCAGAATCCAATACTATCACAAACAAAGACCATCAAAGCAACGATAAAAGTTCCATTGACACTTTTTCGGACTTCTGTAGAAATATTTGTTAACAGTAAGGATGCTTCAAATCGATTTTTTTTCGGAAGTAAACGAATTAAATGACCACTGATAGAATCAAAATCAATTAACATATATAATCCAATTACAAGACCAAAAGAAATGGTTATTAAACTAGAGAAAATAGTTCCAATTACATCCATTAAAATGGTAGGAATCGATGTCATAAAGTCATTTAAAGATGAAGTAATCGTTGTTAAAATATGGTCTTTAATCCCCACTAAATCAATTCCTTCTAAAGAACCCATTCGATTAAAAATCGTATTAATAAAATTTTCTAGTTCTTTAAAAATGGAAGGTAGATTACCAATTAATACTTCGACTTGTTCATAAATGATTGGAATTAAAAAACGAATAAAAATAGTAATAATAATTAAAAAAACGGCATAAACAATCATTGCACCAAAAACTCTAGGAATTTTTCTTTTTTCTAATTGTTTTACCAAAGGATTAAAGAGCCACGCTAAAACAAAACCAATAAAAAATGGTGCTAAAACAGATAAGATTTGTAATAAAAAGGTCCATAGTCCCCATTCTCTTGCAATAATTGTAACAATAAGAACCATTGCAATTACCATCGCAATATAAAACAAATGTAAAATTTTCTTAGATAAGCTCACTACTTCATTAATTTCTTCCATATTGATTTTATCATTTTGTTTGTTAAAAAGTTTCATTCATCACTCAACTCCTTACTGCTATTATAGCACAAGAGCAAAGAAATATGAAAAAAAGAATGTCAATTGACACTCTCTTTACTTAATTATTTTTTTTTGGTAAATCAATTACTTTAGGAAGTTCAATCTTAGGAGCAACTGGTTTTACTACTTCAGGTTCTGATTTTACAGGCATTTCTTCAACCGGTTTTTCTTTTTCACGATTTACATAAACAGAACTAAATACAGTAGGCATCACTGGTTTTTTAGTGGCTTCTTTTTTCTCTTCGACTTTAGGTTCTGTTACTTCTTCTTTCTTTTCTTCTGTTTCTTCTTTTACAGGTTCAAATACTTGGTAATGCATTTCAGGTTCATTTTCTTTTGGAAGAACAGGTTTTACTTCCTCTGGTTTCTTTTCAATACTTTCTAATTCTTTACTAATTTGCGCTGCTAAAGCATCAAAATCAAACGTTTTATCTTCAAGATTGGCATTTGCATGATAGCTTGTTTCATTTTTAGGAGCTTCATTTTTCTCTTCAGCAAAACTATTTAATACTACATTTGTAGTTGCGGTAGGCGCTACTGGAACAACTTCTTTCGGTTCTTCTTTTACTTCTTCTTTTGGAATTTCTACGGCTACAGGTTCAGTTGTTTCTTTCATTAATGGTTCTTCCTTAGAAACTGGTAAAGGTGCTTCTTCTTTCATAGGTTCTTTTTTCTCTTCTTCAGGTGCTTCTTTTCGTTTCTTTGCATCTTTCTTTCCAAAGAATAAAATTACTAAAAACAATACTACTAAAAGTCCAATCACAACAAATAAGTAAATTCCAAAATTTTCTATATTATATAAACTTTCTAAAACATCCATTATAGACACCCTCTATTCTTTTACTCTGCATTAAGAATATCATAAAACTTCTATCAAAGTCAATTCCTTTTTGCAAATCTATTCCATTTTATGATTACTTTTTTAAATTATGTGCCAAAAAAAAGAGATTCTCATCTCTTACATATAACGATTCATTTGATTCATTACTTGGCGAATCTGTTTTTGACTCGGTTTTCTTCCCATTCCACTCATCATAGCTTCAATCATTTTTTCATTAATGGGAGGATTTTTCTTCATATACTTTTTCATAAGTGTTCTGGCTAGAAAAAAACCAATGATTAGTCCAATGACTAAACCAAGAACAATCATTAAAATGTCATGTAACATAATGATGCCTCCTTAACTAATATTTATTTTACTAAAGGAAAGTTTATGTTGCAAGTAAAAACTAATTTTATTTTTTTATTTTGCTTCTTCTTGCGCTCTACTTTCACGAATGACAACAATCTTAATTGTTCCAGGGTATTGCATTTCATTTTCAATTTTTTGTTTCATATCTCGGGCTATTTTATAAGACATTGTATCATCTACTTCATCTGGTTTTACCATTACTCTTACTTCCCGACCAGCTTGCATAGCATACGTTTTTTCTACCCCTTCAAAAGAGTTTCCAATTTCTTCTAATTGTTCTAATCTTTTAATGTAATTATCTAAAGAATCATTACGAGCACCAGGTCTTGCAGCAGATAAAGTATCGGCAACTGATACCAAAACAGAAATTACACTGGTGGCATCAGTATCGCCATGGTGAGAAGCAATTGCATTGATTACAACATCATCTTCATGATATCTTTTCGCAATATCAACTCCTAATTCGACATGACTTCCTTCGACTTCAAAATCAATGGATTTTCCAATATCATGTAAAAGTCCGGCACGTTTCGCCAAAATTACATTTTCACCAAGTTCAGAAGCCATCAAACCACAAAGTTCTCCTACTTCTTTGGCATGTTGCAAAGCATTTTGACCATAACTTGTTCGAAAATGAAGTTTTCCAATTAAATTTACTAACTCAGGATCTACTTTCGTAACTCCAAGGGCATAACAAGCTTCATTTCCTAGTTCAGTAATTTTATTATTCATATCTTTACATACGCGATCATATACTTCTTCAATACGAGCAGGATGAATTCTTCCATCTTTAATTAATGTTTCAATGGTAATTTTGGCAATTTCTCTTCTTAATGGATCAAATGAAGAAATGACAATAGCTTCTGGAGTATCATCAATAATTAAATCTACTCCTGTCACTGCTTCAATTGTTCTTATATTTCTTCCTTCTCTTCCAATTAATCGCCCTTTCATTTCATCATTTGGCAATGTAATTGTACTAACGGTTTGTTCTTGTACAACATCTTCCGCATAACGTTGCATTGATTCTACAATAATATTTTTAGCAGATTCATTCGCTGTTAATTTTGCTTCTCTTTCTTTTTCTTTTACAAAGTCAGCAATTTCTCGCGACATTTCTTCTTCGCATCGTTTCATGATTAAATCATGAGCACGTTCTTTTGTAAATTTAGCAATATCTTCTAAGCGTGTCATTTCTTCTTTTAATAATTCGTCCATCTTTTCTTTTTTTACTTGGATTTCTTTTTGACTCACTGATAAATTTTGCTCTTTTTCATCAAGAGCTTGTTCTCTTTTTTGTAAAATTTCATCTCGTTTATCCAAACTATTTTCTCTTTGTTGTAAACGAGTTTCATTTTCTTTTAATTCATCTTTTTTTTCTTTTACTATTTTATCGGTATCTTGTTTTAATTTAAAACTTTCTTCCTTTAATTCTAATAACCGATCTCTTTTTTGTTTTTCGGCTTCTTTCTTTGCTTCTTCAATTAATTTATCAGCTTTTCTTTGGGCTTCATTTCCTTTGGCATAATTTGCAAATATCATTACGCCAACACCAGCACCTACTCCAAGAATCAAAGTTATGATGGCCCACATAATTGTTTCCATAACTTTTCTTCTCCTTCTTTATTTATAGAAAATTAATTATACTTAATATATCTATATTTTTATTATAAAAGAAAAAGTGAATATTTACAAGTTTGAATTTTTAGTTTATAAAAATTATAACAAAAAAAGTGATATATTCTTTTTAAGAATACCACTTTTTTATTAAGTTAATGATAAGGTATATGGAGTGCTTGATGATCCATTTCCACTTTTAATTTTAACCGAGTTTTTTAAATATACAGTTGGACGAGCAACAGCATATGGTAAATCATAATCTAAAGGATCAATTACATAATCAACAACAAATATACTGTTTTTGGATTCACCAGTTATTACATTAGTAGCTGTCCATTGAATATTTGTTCCGTCATATAACCAATCATTTTTACCACAATCTTTTTCATACGTTCCAGTCCAACCACTAAAACCCGCATACTTCTCTAAACATTTTGTTCTATTATAAGTAGATCCACCACTTGTTGCATAGACAAAGTCGCTCGGATAAATTAATCCTACATTATTTGAATATGTAACTTGATGACCACTAATTACTTTATTCCCTCTTTCACAATTATAAAGTAATTTAGCCACATAATCCGAAGCATAATTACCGCATGCTCCTAAATTCCATTTAACAGTATCTATCATATTTTTAGCATCTGATTGTAATTTATTATAAAAATCACTATTTAAATTTTTTGGTAAACTTGCTTTACTCCAATCAGTAGTTGTTCCCCATACAACATCTCTATAATAAGGAGTATCTCTAATTATTTTTATTTTTTGTTCCACTGTATTGGAAGTTGTGGTAACATTTACTAAACCAATAATACGCCATTTTTCATTATTAAATGTAATGTAATTATATGGACTTAATCCTGCATATCGATATTCTGTTTTAGTAAAACCTGAATTATTTGTAGTTCCTGTTACTCCACTATGTGCTTCCGAATATAAACCATTTCCACTAGTTACTTTGCTCATATCACTTAATACTTCTATTATTGTTCCTTCTAAATAACATGCTCCACTAGTTTGAGTTGTACTATTTCCCGCTTTATCAGTTGCTGTTATTTTAACAGTATAACTATTCCCTCTTTTTTGATCATTATAAGTATAAGTTGCACCTCCTGCTACTGCTTGAGCATTATTTAAAGAATATGTATATGTTACGTTCCCACTTCCTGTTTCACTTAAATTTGTCGCACTTGCTGTTAATGTTTTTGCTACACTTCCTTTAGCTAAATTAGCTTTAAATGTTGGTGGAGAGTTATCAACACTATAAGAAGACGAACATGAAGTAGAACTTGTTCTTCCTGATACATCGGTAACATTTACACATACTTTTTGAGCATTGGCATCCGTTCCTAAAGCAACATTAAATGTATTACTAGATAAATTAGCGGTTACATTTGGATTACATATTGTTCCATCTTTAGATATACAATATTTTGCACTGGAAACTCCTGAATGATTATCACTCGTTGTTACTTTCAATGTTAGCTCTTGGTACCATCCGCTTCCTTGAGTTCCTGCTTTACTTTTTTCAATTCCAAAACTTTGCGTTGGATCTTCATTATCAATATTATAAGAGCTTGAACATGTTACTTTACTTTCATTTTCAGCATTATCTTTAAATGTTGCACATACTTTAACTTCTTTTCCATTTGGTAAAGTAACTTCCTTTATTAATCCATTAAATTCTTCATTTGGAGTACAATCACCTGTTCCAGTACAATATTTTCCACTTACTATATTACTTCCTCCTTCATCACTTCCCGTAATTGTTACTGTTGGTGATGTATTATACCAATTATTACTTCCATTTGGACTATTAGGTAAAATACTAAAGCTTTGACTTGGCGATGCTTTATCGATTTTTACTTTGCTTGTTTTTATTTCACTTACATTATTCATTTTATCCGTTACTTTAAACTCATAAGTTTCATTTATATTATTATCAAATGTAATACTAGCATTTCCATTTTTTTCTTCTATATTTACACTTTCTGAATCAATTTCTAGCCATTCTTCCTCATCCGTATCCGTTTTTTTCCTATAATAAAATTTATCTACTCCACTGATATCATCTGTTGCGTTTATAGTTATTGTTACACTTTCATTTGTCCATGCATCTTCTTTTGTACTTGTTACTTCTATTATTGGTCCTTTCGTATCTGCTTTGGTTATTGTAAAATTTTTAGTACTTTCATTTTCTAATTGATCTTTAACAAGGATATGAATATTTTTATTTATATTTGAATGAAATGTTATTGTTTCAGTATGTTCTTCAGTAAATTCTTTCCATTCATCCTCTAAATCTATTGTACTTACTTCATCTTCTATTTTATAAGCTTTCAATCCTGACTTTTCATCATTAAATGTGATATTTAATACAGCACCATTACTATCGCTTGATTCTACTATTTCTGTTTCTGGTCCAGTCTGATCTAATTTATTCGTATGAATTTCCTTATCCATAATATTTCCTACTTCATCTTTAAAATATATAAAATAAGTTCCCTCTTCTTCATAAATTTTTTCTATTTTTATTGTTTGTTCCGGTTTTTCTACTGGATTCCATATTTTTTTATCGAAAGAATATTCAATAATATTGAAATTATTACTTGTAACATCTACTTCTATTTTTTCACTTTCTTTACTATAACCATCTGGTTCTATATAATCTACTAATATTGTATTTTCTAATTCACTTTCTTCTTTATAACTTGCTATCACACTTACTTTACTTTTAAATGTTGCATCCATTGTTTCATCTAATGCTGGTGTACTATCTGCCATCCATAATTTTAAAGTATATGTTTGAGCTTTATTTGGTTCTAGACTACCACTTGTTAATTTATGAGATTTATCGGATTTGATTTCTTCTTCTTTAATAGTTGGATCTACTTCACTATATTCACTTAATATTTTTCCATTGCTATCATTTAAACTTACTTTGATATATTTACTATCTAATCTTTTTGTTTGATTATCTAAAGCTAATTCTTCTAAGTTTACCTGATAATAAGCTAAAGTATCACAAGTATTTGTTATTGTAAATTTATAACCAACTTGTTCTTTTCCCTCTTCATCCATTACGGGATGAGCATCATTTAAAGTAATTCCATTACTATCATTTGACATCGTTACTTCAAAACATTTACTTGTTATTTTATTTCTATCTGTTTGATTTGTTGTAAACATCCAATAAGCATAAGATAATCCTATTACACTTAATATTGTAATCATTAATCCTATTATTATTAAATATTTTCTTTTATTACTCATAAAAACTCACCTTAGTTTCCTAGAATGAGTTTATCATACTACCCCC
>CANQEG010000042.1 GCA_947594705.1 uncultured Bacilli bacterium
TAGAAGGAGTTTTTATTTTCAACTCACCGCTAAAGCTATACTGAACCCCCAGACTATCTGGGGGTTTTCTCATACAAAAATGAAAGAGAACATTAAAAGCCGTTCTCTTTCTAAAGTGTGAGTTTGAGTTTATATGTTATTTATTTTGTATAGAGTTTTTGTATATATTTTCTTTCAAAAATATATGAATAAGAACTTAAATCATCACTCTCCTTTCATGATTTCATATTACTATATAAATATGAAGATTTTGTGAAAAGTTTGTGAAGTTTTGTAAAATTACATTTTCTTTACAACAAAGTAAAAACAAGTTCCTTTATTCTTTACAGAAGTAACACCATAAGGAAAATGATGATTTTCTAAAATTGTTTTTACAATAGATAACCCAAGCCCTGTTCCAACAACATTTCTTTGATGATTTTTTTCATTCTTATAATATTTATTCCATATAATTGGGATTTCCTCTTCTTTTAAACCTTTTCCAGTATCTTTAATCGAAACCCGATACCCCTCTTCTTCTTTTTTGATTTCTATCTTCACTACTTTATCTTTTCCTGTATAATTAATTGCATTGTTAATTAAATTGTAAATTACTTGACATATTTTATTTTTATCGGCCGTAATGATTAGTTTTTTTGGAAGTTTTAATTCAAAATGATAATCCTCTGTTACTTTAAGGATTTCATAACGATGAACAATATTTTTAATTTCTTTTACCAAATCAAAATTTTCTAATTTTAATTCTTCCGCATGAGCTTCATTTTTCGATAAAGTAAGAATATCATTGACAAGAATATTTAATCTATCAACTTCTTCAATAATAATATTACAATGATTAATTCTTTTATCATTCTCTTGATAACTTATATCTCGAACCATTTCCGCATAAGCTTTAATCATCGTTAAAGGTGTTTTTAAATCATGTGAAACATTTGCCATTAAATCTCTTCGCAACTCTTCTGTTTTCATCATTTCTTGTTGAGAAAGATCCAACACATGAGCAAGTTCATTCACTTCTGAAATATCATAATTAGAAAATTGAACTTTTTTACCAGAACCTAATTTCCTTGCCTTTGATGTAATATCAATAATTGGTTCAGTTAATTTCTTAGATAAAAAATAAGCAATAAAACACGCAATAAAAATAGCCATAATGGTTAAATATATGAGTTGATTTTTAAGAACTACATTTGCTACACTCAAATCCTCTAAATTAGAATACAAAAAGACTGTTCCACTAGGAAGAGAAATCCCATATAAAAATGCTTTGGCTTCATATTCTTTATTTACCAAACGATACGTTTTTTCACTCATATTATTCTTCATAAAATCATTTTCAATATTTAAAATATCTTCTTTATTTTTTCCTAAAGCACAACCATTTAACAAAGTATTATATCGTAAAGTTTGTCCCGAATTTGTAAAATATTCAACACAAATTTCATTTTGATAAGCCACAGTTTCTAAAGTATTACTAATGGAAATCAAAGAAGAATCTTTAATTTCACTGGCAATTGAATTTAAATTTTTTACTTGATAAGATTCATAAGAATATTTTAAAAATAAAATTTGAAAAATCCACAATAACAATAAAATCGTAATACTAAAAACGACAAAATATATTAATGTTTTACTTTTAAAACTACTCGCCTTTTTTGTCATTAAACTTATACCCCACTTTTCGAACTGTCTCAATCATATTTCCATATTTTCCTAGTTGATGTCTTAACGTTTTAATATGTGTATCTACCGTTCGATCATCTCCATAAAAATCATATCCCCAAACATTGGTTAAAAGTTGTTCCCTACTTAATGCAATATTACGATTTACAATTAAATATTTTAACAAATCATATTCTTTAGGTGTTAAAGAAACTTCTTTTTTATCTATGGACACAACATGAGCAACATCATCCAAAACTAAATCATCAAAAACAAATTTAGAATGATTTTTTTCTTGTCTTTTCGTAATAGCTTTTACACGCGCTACTAATTCTTTAGGACTAAATGGTTTTGTCACATAATCATCTATACCCAAATCAAAGCCCACAAGTTTATCAAATTCTTCCGAACGAGCAGAAAGCATTAATACTGGAATATCTTTTTTTTCTTTTAATTCCTTCATTGTTTGAAAGCCATCTTTTTTGGGCATCATGATATCTAAAATAATTAAATCAAAATCCTCTTTTTGCACAAGTTGTAAAGCTTCATCTCCATCACTAGCTTCCCAAACTTCAAAATGTTCTTGCATTAAATATTCTTTTACAACATTTCTAATTAATGCTTCATCATCCACGACTAAAATTTTCAAAAGAAATCACCCACCTTCTAATTTATCTTATCATTTAATTGTGAGAAATTAATGAAATTTATTGTTTTTCTTTTTCTTCTTTCAAATGTAAACGATCTTTAGCAACACTTAATAATAGTTTCATTCGATTCATTTGATTAGACACAGAAGACCCCGGGTCATAATCAATCGCGACAATATTCGCATTTGGGTATAGTGATTTCATTCGTTTAATCACTGACTTACCCACAATATGATTTGGTAGACAAGCAAAAGGTTGCACACAAATAATATTTTCGACTCCATCTTTTAAAAGTTCCACCATCTCCGCTGTCAAAAACCATCCTTCGCCCGTTTGATTTCCCTTAGATAAAATAGGTTCAACATTTTGAGCCAATTCATAAATATTCGTAGTACTTCGATATCTCGTATTTTCTAGCTCTTTTTTTACAACTTTTTCATAAAAATCTATAACATCTAGCAAGGTTTTACTAAGAAAAGCCATATTTTTAGAAGTTGCCAATAATTGTTCTTTTACAATATTATTATAAATACAATATTTAACAAATCCCATAAGTTCAGGAACTGTTACTTCACAGCCTTCCATCTCTAAAGTAGAGGCTAAATGATGATTTCCAAAATGATGATATTTAATTAATATTTCTCCAACAATCCCAATTCTTGGCAAAGTTTTTTCTTCTATAGGAATCTGTAAAAAATCATTCACGATTGCTTTAACTTCTTGATTAAACTTAGTTTTACTTGCTTTTTCTAAAACATTCATACATCTTTCATAATGACACTTATAAACATTCAAAGTATCTCCTTTATGAATTTCATAAGGTTTGGTTTTATAATAAAGTTTCATAAGTAAATCGCTTAATATCACAGCCATTAATAGCTTTCGCATAATTGGAAGAGTCATTTTAAATTCTTGTTCTTTTTCTAAACCATTAAAGTTAAAAGAAAGAATTGGTACTTTTTCATAACCAGCATCTTTTAAAGCCTTTCGAATCAATCCAATATAATTAGTCGCCCGACATCCACCCCCTGTTTGACTTATCACAACAGTTGTATGTTCTAAATCAATATCTTTACTTTGTAACGCAAATAATAATTGTCCAATCACAATTAAAGAAGGATAACAAGCATCATTATTAACATATTTTAATCCAAGTTCTAACATTTCTTCATTCATTTTATTTAAATATTTAACACGATACCCTTCACTTTCAAAAACTTTAACCAAAAATGGCATATGAAAAGGAGACATATCGGGAACTAACAATGTATTTTCTTTTTTCATCTGTTTTTTAAAAACATTTTTTTGATAATGATAAGGAATATAACTAATTTCTAATCTTTTGTTCATTGAAGCCAGTAAAGAACGTAAGCGAATTTTTATGGCTCCTAAATTACTTGTTTCATCAATTTTAATAGTCGTATATAACCGATTATTATTCTTAAGAATTTCTTCAGTTTGATCGGTAATAATTGCATCAAGTCCACAACCAAAAGAATTTAAACTAACCAGTTCTAAATTAGGATGCTTAATGACTACATCAGCAGCTCGATAAACCCGGGAATGATATGCCCATTGATCTACTACCCGAAGTTTCAAATCATCCTCTTCTTCACAAATAGAATCTTCTGTAAACACTGCTAATCCTAAAGAATGAATCAAAGTATCAATCCCATGATTAATTTCCGGGTCAATATGATAAGGTCGCCCGGCTAAAACAATTCCCTTTTCATTATGTTCTTCAATATATTTTAAAAATTCCTTTCCCTTCTTTCGAATATCAAATCGATACCGTTCTTCTTCTAAACTTGCTTTTTCAATGGCCATTTTTAATTCTTTTTTCGTAAATGAAAATGGTTTCATTTCTTCTAATTGTTCCATTCTTTTTAACAAAGCTTTTTTATCAAATGGCAAAAAAGGATTTAAAAAAGTAATATCTTTTTGTTCTAGTTCTTCCATATTTAATTTAATTGCTTCTGAATAAGAAGTAACAATGGGACAATTATAAGAATTATCACTGGTTTTAAACTCTTTTGTCTCATACATAATACATGGGTAAAAAATTGTTTTAACTCCTTGTTCAATTAAATTTTTGACATGACCATGACTAATTTTAGCTGGATAACAAGCCGACTCAGAAGGAATCGAATCAATTCCTAGTTCAAAAATACTTCGATTAGAATGATCCGATAAAACGACCCGAAATCCCAATTCCGTAAAAAAAGTATGCCAAAAAGGATAATCTTCATACATATTTAAAACACGGGGAATGCCAATCGTTCCTCTTTTTGCTTTTTGAATTGGTAAAGATTCATAATCAAATAAACGATGATATTTATATTGCACCATATTGGGTAAGTCATTCATAGAACCATTATTTCCGGAACCTCTTTCACAACGATTCCCACTAATAAAACGTTTTTTGCCAAATAAATTAATGGTAAGTCCACAGTGATTTTCACATCCATTACAACGAGTATGAGTTGTTTTCATTTCAAAATGTTCTAATTCTTCTTTAGACAAAAGAGTAGAAACAAAATCTTTTTCTTTCATTTGTTCATAAGCTTCTTTTCCAAGTAAGGCAATTCCATATGCTCCCATGAGTCCCGCGATTGTAGGTCTTACCACTTTTTCATTGGTAACATTTTCAAAAGCTTTTAAAACAGCATCATTTAAAAAAGTTCCACCTTGTACAACAATATATTTTCCTAAACTTTCCATATTTCTAATTTTCATAACTTTTTGTAACGCATTTTTCACAACAGAATACGAAAGACCGGCAAAAATATCTCCTAAAGGTCGCCCTTCTTTTTGCGTTTGTTTTATTTTAGAATTCATAAAAACCGTACAACGACTTCCTAAATCTACGGGATTTTTACTTTCCAAAGCCAATCGAACAAACTCTTCTAAAGAAATATGTAATGATTTCGCTAAAGTTTCAATAAAAGAACCACATCCAGAAGAACAAGCTTCATTTAAAAGAATCGTATCAACTGCATGATCTTTAATTTTTATATATTTCATATCTTGCCCACCAATATCAATAATGCTAGTAACCTCTGGCAAGAAAAATTCTGCTGCTTTATAATGTGCCATTGTTTCAATTTCACTCATATCTAAACGAAAAGCACACTTCATCAGTTCTTCGCCATACCCTGTTGAACCACTCATTCGAATAAAAACATCTTTTGGTAAAACTTCATATAATTTTAAAATCATTTCTCGAATGGTCATAACTGGAGTTCCTTCATTTGGACGATAATCTTCATATAAAATAGAAGCATCAGTTCCAATTAAAACCAATTTAGCTGTTGTACTTCCGGCATCAATTCCTAAAAAAGCATCTCCATGATAAGTTTGTAGTTCTCTTTTTTTCACTGTATACTTAGCTTGTCTTTTTTGAAATTCATTTTGTTCTTTCTTATTTCGAAATAAAGGTGGTAATGAAACACTTTGTTCTTCTTTAAAAGATTGTAATTTATGAAATACTTCTTCCATTTGTTCATAAGTAAAAATTGGTCCATCTTGATTTTCTAAACAAGCACCTTCTGCCACGAATAACTCTCCATTGTCCGGAACTATACTTTCTCCTTCTTTTAAATCAAGAGTTTTAATAAAACGAGTTCTTAACATATCTAAGTATGTTAAAGGACCACCTAAAAACATAACATTTCCCTTAATTGGTTTTCCACAAGCAAGTCCACTAATAGTTTGGTTCACAACCGCTTGTAAAATAGACAAAGCAATATCTTCTTTTTTAGCACCTTCATTTAATAAAGGTTGAATATCTGTTTTAGCAAACACACCACATCTAGAAGCAATAGGATATATAATAGTTCCCGATTGAGCTAAAGTATTTAATCCTAAAGTATCAGTATTTAATAAAACAGCCATTTGATCCAAAAAAGCTCCCGTTCCACCAGCACAAGAACCATTCATTCTTTCTTCTACTCCATGATTAAAATATATAATCTTGGCATCTTCACCACCTAATTCAATAGCCACATCAACATTTCTTTTACAAGTTTCAATTTTTCTTTTACAAGCAATCACTTCTTGAATAAAAGGAACGTTTAAAAATTCAGCTAAACTAATTGCTCCTGACCCCGTAAAAGAAAGTCGATAACTATAATTAGGATGTTTTTGAACTCCTTCTTTTAATAAAGAAAGCAAAGTCTTTTTCGTATCAGAATAATGTCGTTGATACTTTTGATATATTTTCTTTTTATTTTTATCTAAAAAAACAACTTTTACAGTCGTTGAACCAATATCTATTCCTATTTGCACAACTTCTTTTTTCATGAATTACACCTCTGTATCATTGTATCATGATTTTTTCTTTTTCCAAAATTTTTTAGAAAAAAAAGAACATTCAAGTTCCTATAAATTCACGTTATGATAAATATTAGTAACATCATCAATTTCATCTAGCATATGATATAACTTTTGAAACGTTTCCATATCTTCACTATTTAATGTAACTTTATCTTTAGGATACATTCCCTCTTCATCAAGTTCATAACTTACATTTGGAATAATACTTTCTAAAACATCTTTCACTTTATTATGATCACTTGGAGAAACACTAATGACAATCTCTCCCTCATCATTTTCAAAATCAACAGGTTCAATTCCATTTTCTAGTAAAGCATTAAAAATTTCTTCTTCTTGGTCACTTTTTACACTTACAATTGCCAAATAATCATATTGATACGATACCGAATTTGTTACTCCTAAACTTTTATGAACTTTATTAAAAGCAGCTCGCACCATCCCCACTGTTCGATTCACATTATCAGTAAGAGTTCTAATAATTAAAGTAGATGCTCCAGGTCCAAAACCTTCATAAGTAACAACTTCATAATCTTCTCCACCTTGTTTTTTAGCTTTATCAATAGCTCTTTGAATAATATCATTAGGAACTTGATCTTTCTTAGCTTTTTCGACCAATCGTTTTAACAAAATATTGGCATCTAAATCAGGACTTCCCTTTTTCGCCATTAAATAAATTTCTTTTGCATAATTTGTATAAAGTTTTCCTTTGGCCGCACCAGATTTTTGAATACTCGCTTTTCGAACTTCATAAGCTCTTCCAAATTTTTGTAATTCTAATTTCATATAAACCTCATTTCTAACCTAATAAAAACATCACTAAAAGTAATATAAGTCCAATCCCTACTCCTACAAAAGTAAGTTTTTCATGACGATATTCCATAACTTCTTTTAATAATTCAAATAATGTAATATATAGTATCATCCCACAAGCAATGGAAATAAATATAAGAAGGGCATTTTCACTCACTCCACTCATCACAAATAATAAAAGTGCACCCGCAAAAGAAGAAAAAGTAAGTAACCCTAAAGTAATCATTTTTAACCGATTTTGTTTTTTTGTTTGCTCAAAACTACTAGCAATTTCAAGTCCTAAAGGAAGATTATGCAAACCAATTCCTAATGTCATCATAACTCCGCCCATAAAAGAATCTAAACCAATCACATACAAACTCATTCCTTCTAATATATTATGAAAAATTAATGAAAATGCTAAAATAAGTCCAATATGAAACGCATGAGATTTATGTTCTTCAATATTCTTTTCATGTTCATGATGTTCATGATGGTGAGCTGGTAAAAACAAATCCAAAAATTTTAAAAATCCAATTCCTAATCCAACACAAAGAATAATTGTAAGAATTTTTTGCCATTTATCACTAGGAACTTGATTACTTAATGAAATCATCTCGGGAATTAAATCCAAAAAAAGCATTCCTAACATTACGGTAAAAGATAACCCCGTGGCAACAATACTTAATTCTTTCTTCCGCGATACATATTTTACTAAAATAAAACCCACAACAAAAAATAATCCACTTACAAATGCTAATATTAAAGCCGTTACTTGTGACATACTCTCACTCCTCAGCTAAGATTTTATCATAAATCATCAAAAAGAAAAAGGCCTATCTTAGCCTTTATGGTTCACTTCCTTTTTCAACTGTATCTTTTGTTGGATAAGCATCCATTGAAAGTTTTCCTGAAAAACTTCCGGCAGTTAAATAAAGTTGATCAGCTTCATCATCATTTTCTAACCAAATATAAAATTCTAAATTAACTGTATCTCCAACTTTTAATAGTTTTGCTTTCTCAACAGTAATTAACTCTTTAGACAAACCAGAAACAATTTCGTTTTCCATCGGAACCAATTTTTTTTCTATCTCATTTCCTTCCTCATCCACAATTGTTTCTTCTTTAGTTTGTATTTTTGTTCCTTCTTCATGTCCTGAATCTGTAAAATCTCCACTAGCTATTACAGTTCTAGTCTCTGTTGATTCCTCTGACTCTAGATCACTAGACTTTGTTTCAACTTTTACCAAAGCCCATTTAAAATATTTGCTAAATAAATTTTTAGAAAGACTCATCTCCACAAGCTTTATAGTATAATAAGCATTAACATTAGAAGCTTCTTTTTCTTCAGTAGATTTATCATTATTTGTTATCGTAAAAGCAACCTTTTTTCCTTTTGTCTGATATTCCTCACCTTTTATTAATCCTAATTCTTCGGCATTGATAGCATTTGCACTTGTTAAAGTTGAAGAAATATTTAAATTCGCCGCTTTTTGATTGGTAATTTCATCTTCACCACTAAACGTAGCTGCAAAATAAGCATAACTAAAACTAATCCCTAAAGTAACAATAGATATTACAAACAATAATACCATAATAAAATAATTTCTTAATTCATTTGGCTTTTTCTCTTTAGTCATTCTATCTCACCCTACCTATCATAAATTATAACCTATTTCACATAAGAATACAATGAATAAATTACTTGGTTTTATAAAAAACTACGCCCATTTTATTTTCATCTGGAATGAGAACCAAAACCGCACTATCATCATAACCATAATCTGTAACATATTCCCAATTTACAGCAACTCGATACCCTTCTACACTACTTTCATCTGGCATTTCATAAGAAATAGTAGAAATATCTGTTACTGAAATAGAAGAAACTTCTGGCAAATTTTGACTTCTTGAACCATCTATATTATTCTCTACAGTTTTATAAATACTATTTTCTGCAACAGAGCGAAAAGAATCAACGGCTCCGGAATAAACATATTCTAAACCACCAACATCATAACGACTAATTTTATTAGAAATAGTAAATAAATCAGTAACAAAAAGTTCACTTACTAAAGTAATATAATCTTCTTTACTAAATTCTTCTTGATTCAATAATTCTTTTAATTCTTCAAATTTATTTTTAAAAAGTTCCGTATCACGATCTTCTAAATTATACTCATATTCATCAATAGTATTTGTAATGATTACTTCATTTGTAGGTGCTTCTTCAACAGGTTTTTGTTTAAAGAAAAAAAAGTACACTCCACCACCAATCAACATCAGAAATAATATTATCAATAAAACAACTAAAATTTTTGTACTCTTTTTCATAGCTACCCTCTATTCCAAAATTATTATATCACAGTGTTTTTACACTTGCAATTTTTTTTCCTTTCTGGTATATTATTAACAACGCAGGTGTGGTTCAACGGCTAGAATGCAACCTTGCCAAGGTTGAGACGGGGTTTCGACTACCCTCACTTGCTCCA
>CANQEG010000043.1 GCA_947594705.1 uncultured Bacilli bacterium
AAATAAACATATTTTTACTAAAAATTGAAACTTTTATCTGATTTTTTGGGCATTTGGTATTCTAAGGAAAATTTTTGCAAAAATAATCATTTTTTTGCTTTTTTCTATAAGAATATGTTAAAATAATGGAAGACGGAGGTTAGAAACATGGGAATATTTAGAAAATTAATTGATTCCGAATATAAAGAATTAAAAAAATTTGAAAAAATTGCTGATAAGATAGTTGCCAAAGAAAAAGAAATGGAAAACTTATCTGATGAGGAATTAAAACAAAAAACAGAAGAATTTAAAAAAAGATTAGAAGATGGAGAATCTTTAAATGATTTAATAGTTGATGCTTTCGCGGTTGTAAGAGAAGCTGACTATCGTGTTTTAAATGAAAAACCATACTATGTTCAAATATTAGGTGGACTTGCCATTCATTATGGAAATATTGCCGAGATGAAAACTGGAGAAGGAAAAACTTTAACAGAAACGATGCCTGCCTACTTAAATGCGTTAGAAGGAAAAGGCGTTCATATTGTAACCGTAAATGAATTCTTAGCGAAACGTGATTCTGAATGGATGGGTGGCGTATTTAAATTTTTAGGATTAACAGTTGGTCTTAACATGCGAGAAATGAGCCCAAAAGAAAAACAAGAAGCCTATAACTGTGATATATTATATTCTACAAATAATGAAGTTGGTTTTGATTATTTAAGAGATAATATGGTTGTAAGAAAAGAAGATAGAGTACAAAGACCTTTAAATTTCTGTATTGTGGATGAAGTAGACTCTATTTTAATTGATGAAGCGAGAACACCATTAATTATTTCCGGCGGAAAACAAAACTCTAAAAACTTATATATGGATGCTGATAAAGCAGTAAAAACTTTAACCGAAGAAGATTATTCCGTAGATTTAAAAAGAAAAACGGTATCAATTACCGAAAAAGGTGCTGAAAAATTAGAAAAAATATTTCATTTAGACAATCTTTATGATGTTGGTAATTCTGCTTTAGTGCATCATGTAAATAATGCCTTAAAAGCAAATTATGGATTTAAAAAAGATGTAGATTATGTTGTAGATAAAGGTTCAATTATTATTGTTGACCAATTTACTGGTAGACTTATGCATGGACGTCAATTTAGTGAAGGCCTTCACCAAGCATTGGAAGCCAAAGAAGGAGTTACAATTAACGAAGAAACGCAAACAATGGCTACGATTACATTCCAAAATTTATTTAGAATGTATAGTAAATTATCAGGAATGACTGGAACCGCGAAAACCGAAGAAGAAGAATTTAGAAATATCTACAATATGTATGTTATTCAAATTCCAACCAATAAACCTATAATAAGAGAAGACTTAGCCGATTTAGTTTACTCTACTGAAGCAGGAAAATATGAAGCAATTGTAAAAACAATCAAAGAAATTCATAAAACGGGAGAACCAATCCTAGTTGGTACTATTTCTGTAGAAAACAATGAAAAATTATCTGCTATGCTAAAAAAAGAAGGATTAAAACATGAAGTGTTAAATGCCAAGAACCATGCAAGAGAAGCTGAAATTATTGCGAAAGCCGGAGAAGTTGGTGCGATTACAATTGCTACCAATATGGCAGGTCGTGGAACTGATATTAAACTTGGAAAAGGCGTAAAAGAATTAGGCGGACTTTATGTAATTGGAACAGAACGTCATGAATCTCGTCGTATTGATAATCAGTTGCGTGGTCGTTCAGGTCGTCAAGGAGACCCTGGAAAGAGTCAATTCTTTGTTTCATTTGAAGATGATTTAATGAGAAGATTTGGAACTGACAAAGTCAAAAATATGGTCATGGCTTTAGGATTAGTAGGTGACCAAGCAATTCGTTCGAAATCATTAACAAAATCTATTGAATCAGCTCAAAAGAAAGTAGAAGGAAATAACTTTGATACTCGTAAAAATTTACTTGATTATGACAATGTTGTAAATGAACAAAGAAGAATTATTTATGATGAAAGAAATATGATTATTGATAATGAATCGATACATGAAACGATTAAAGAAACATTTAGAAATGTTATGGAAGATTTAGTAACTGAACACATTCCACCAGAAGGGTATTTGACAGATAAAGATTTAGAAGAAATTGTAAATCATTTAAATAAAAATTTCTTAAAAACATCAAAAGTAACAGTAGATGAAATTAAAGAAATGGATGAAGGAAAATTAATAGAATATTTAACAAATCTAATTAATGAGGACTATGAATTAAAAATCAAAGATGCACCTCATTTCGAAGAATTTGAAAGAGCAATTTCCTTACGTATTATTGATTCTTTATGGGTAGAACATTTAAATGCTATGGAAGGTTTAAAAGAGGGAATTTTCTTAAGACAATATGCCCAAACAAACCCACTTCAGGCTTATACTATGGAAGGTTATGATTTATTTGAAAAATTATTGAATACCATAGATGATACCATTGCCCAATTCCTATTAAAAGCAAATATTGAACAAAATACAGAAAGAAAACAAACCATTAAAGGAAATACAAATGAAAAAACAGAGGGCAAAACAGACCGTACAGTAAGAAACAAAGAAAAAATTGGTCGAAATCAATTGTGCAGCTGTGGCTCCGGAAAAAAATATAAAAATTGTTGTGGAAGAAAATAGAGTTTATTGTTTACAGGAAGAAAAAAAAAATGAAAATTTTAATTCCGTGAAATTACATAGAATTAAAAGGATGAAATTTCATATAATAAATTTATGATAACAAAGATGAAAGAAAAAGTTAAAATGAATTTATTAAAAATGGAGAATGCATATGAATTCAAAAGAAAATAAGGAAGAAAAGATAAGTAGCAATATTGAAAAATATAATACCATCATGGAAAGTTATAGAAATAAAAAATTTTCTAAAAGTCATCTAACAATGAATCAAATTTTAGAAATGGCTGATGAAACAAATCTTTTTAGTGAAATGAGTCTTGAAGAAATTGATGATTTGTTGATTCATAGTTCGGGTATAACAAAAGCAATGTTTTTAAATTTGCGAGATACCAAACTACATAAGGAAAATAAGCAAAAATCTTCTGAACTTACATTAAAAAAAAGAGTAGGAAAGGTAATAGAAATATTATCTTTTTTTTATGGAAAAAATGAAATTGAATAAAACAAAAGATGAATTTGAATAATAAATATAAATTACTAAGAAAAGAACGAGTAGAAAAACTTGCTTTTTTTATGGGGAAAAATGCCTATAAATACGTAAATGTCAAAAAAATTTTACAACTTATAGTAAAAAATACCATAAATATATTGACAACGAATTACATATAGTGTAAAATACCATATGTAAGGAGGTGATGGAAATGTTCTTGGAAATAGGCGCGACAATTTTGGGTCTGATTCAAGGAGTATTGGTAATGCTAAATAAACGAAGCAATTGGATTTTTTACATTTTACAAATGGCTTTCTTAATTGCCTTCTCAGTCATAAATCATTTATATGGTGATGTAGCAAATAATAGCATTTATTTCATCATGGGAATCATCGGATTTATTCTTTGGAATAAAAGTGAAACAAGTAAAATAACAAGTGCAAGTATCAAAGAAAAAATCATTTATGTAGTAGTAATGTTTTTTGGAACTCTTGGATTAACAACGATTTTAAGTAAAACGGATGACCCACTTCCTCTATTAGATGCCTTTACGACTGTATCAAGCTTAGTCGCAACATATTATATGATGAAGAAAAAAATAGATACTTGGATTATCTGGTTTGTAAATGATATCTTTTATGCCATTGAATATTTTATCTTGCCAGATCAAGCTCTATATTTATTCGCTTTAAATGTTGTCTGGACTTTTCTAGCTGTTGGTTCTTATATCAACTGGAAAAGATTAATGAAAGAAGGAAAATAAAATGATAAAATTATTTTATTCAGGTACCTATTGTGTAAGGCATGAATTGATAACCAAAGAAAACGTATTAGAGATGCTAAAAAACGACCTAAGAAGTAAAATAGTCGGTGATGTAAAAAAGACTGTGTATGCTTCCAATGGCGTAAAATTAAAAAATAATAAAAATGTTATGTATATTGGAGGGTTTTACTATGAAAAAGAAACTCCCGGAAAAACTACTTGTGAAAATGTAGTTTACGAAGAATTAAAACAAATTGATAACTGTGATTTGGTAGTCGCAAACTTAACGAAATACTCAGCTATTGCCACGGTTACAGAAATATTATATGCCGCGTTTCAAAATAAGAAAATTGTAATATTCTGTAATCCAAACATAACAAGTTACCAAGTAGAAGGAGAATATTGGTTTCCACTTCTCGCGGCCAAACAATTCACCAAAAATATAGAAATAAAATTTATTCAAGATGAAAAAGAAATCATAAAATACATCAACAATTTGAAAGGAGAATAAGAAATGGTAAATGTTGTTTTAGGAGCGTTTTATGGTGATGAAGGAAAAGGAAAAATAATTGACTATCTATCAAAAGATGCCAATTATGCAGTCAGGTTCTCCGGCGGAAATAATGCCGGACATACCATTTTGGTAGATGGCAAAAAATTTGCGTTTCACTTAATTCCAAGTGGAATATTAAACAAAAATGTCAAAGCCATTTTAGGAAATGGAGTCGTAATTGACCCAAAAGTATTATTAGAAGAAATCAAAAATGTTAAAGCAAATGGGTATGAAGTGAATAACTTATATATCAGTGATAAAGCCCATGTAATTCTTCCATATCATATAGCCTTTGATGAAATGCAAGAAGAATTAAGAAAAGAGGAAAAAATTGGTACTACCAAAAGAGGAATAGGCCCAGCCTACTGCGATAAATTTGAACGTTCTGGAATACGAATGAAAGACTTTATAAGTCCTAACTTTAAAGACAAATTAAAAACGAATATAAAAAATAAAAACATAATCTTAAAAGCGTATGGTTACCCTGAAATCGATTTTGAAACAGTATATAAGGAATATAAGGAATATAGTAAAATTTTAAAACCTTATGTAACAGATACTACGACCATGCTACATAAAGCCCTTAAACAAAACGAAAACATTTTATGTGAAGGAGCGCAAGCCACTTTGCTAGACATTGACTTTGGAAGTTACCCTTATGTAACAAGTAGTAATCCAACAATTGGAGGCGTTTCCACTGGTTCCGGAATTGGGGCAAAATATATTGATGAAGTATATGGTGTCATCAAAGCCTATTCTTCAAGAGTAGGAGAAGGACCATATGTAACCGAATTAAAAGACGAAATAGGCGATAAAATACGAGAACTAGGACATGAATATGGAACTACGACCAAAAGACCAAGAAGATGTGGTTGGTTAGACATTGTTGCACTTAACTATGCGATTATGTTAAATGGTATTACTGCCATAGCGATGAATCACTTAGATACCATCGGAAAACTTGATAAAATTAAACTTTGTGTAGCATACGAATATAATGGTCAAAAAGAAGAATACTTTCATTCAGATTTAGAATTTCTAGAAAAAAGTAAACCAATTTATGAAGAATTTGAAGGAAACTTTGGCGACATCAGTCATTGTAAAACATTTGAAGAATTACCAGAAAATGCTCAAAAATATATTCAAAGAATAGAAGAATTAACCCAAACAAAAGTAAAATTCATTGGAACTGGTGCCGGAAGAAAAGATATCATTGTGAGATAAAAGGTGGTATAATGATTATATTGGAAGGAACGGATGCCGTTGGAAAAACATCCACAATAAAAGAATTAAAAAAAGAAAATATTATTTGTAATGATAGAAGCAAAGACATTATTTCCAAATATATGTTATTTGACTATACAACTGATTTTAGAGCAAAGAAATATTATGAATATTTACAAGAAACAGATTGTATCATCCTTTTCTTAATCAACAATGACAAAGAAGAATTGCAAAAAAGAGTAGAAAAAAGAGGAATAAGAAATGAATTTGATTTACAAGCTAGTCTCTATAACGAATTATATAAAGAAACCTTTAACTATATGAAAACAAATGATATGCTTTTAGAAAAATTATACTTAGTAGATGTAACCAACTTAAGTTTAAAAGAACAAGTCCAAAAAGTAAAGGAGGTAATAGAATATGCCGAGTATTGCCGGACACATGGTCGTGGCCAAATTAGTAGGAGAAAAATTAAACATCCATGAGAAAGACTTCATAAAAGGAAATCTATTACCTGATATTATCAAAAATCCACAAAGTCATCACAAAAAAAAAGGAAAATATTATTTCATTCCCGACATAAGTTTTTTTAAACGAACACTAAATCTAAATAATCCTTTAGAGTTAGGTTATTTTACCCATTTACTATTAGATAAATATTTTTTAGAAGAATACCTTCCTCAA
This sequence comes from uncultured Bacilli bacterium, assembly GCA_947594705.1. Taxonomy (GTDB): domain Bacteria; phylum Bacillota_I; class Bacilli_A; order RF39; family UBA660; genus Ventrenecus. Next base: position 6,349 of record CANQEG010000043.1, read on the forward strand.
GATGTCAAAATGTTTGAAAACAAAACCATTTATCGAGAATATGACTTAGTAAATTATCAATTAGTAAAAAAATTTTCATTAAATACGAACTACATAAAAAAGGTATTAAATGAAATAGACTTCGATATTGATGCGGAAAAATTATTGAAAAATATACAGTGTTTAGAAAATAAAGAAATAGGAGAAACCAAATATATAAATTTTGCTACGTTTTCTTCTTTTCTTTATCATATCTCACAAAAAATAAGTAAGGAGGTAGAAGAATATGCAAATTAATATAATTGGTTGTTTCTTTATTTTAAAAAGTGAAAAAAATGAAAATATTCGTAAAAATGATATTCAAAAAATAAATGTCTTAACAACTCATGAAGGAACCCTTCCTACAGTTTCTTTTACCGGTGGAGATATGAAAAAAGAAATTAGAAATCATCTTAAAAGTATCGTTGGTTCAAATACATTTCATTTAGAACAAGTTTATACCATGAGTGATGAGAAAACGCTTGATATTATATACCTTGCCATAACAAACATAGAAAACGTGAGAAAGTTAGATAAAAATTATGAACTAACAGAATTGAAAATCACCGATAATGAATGGATAACATTTGGAGATAAAAAAATCAAATATCAAACCAAAGAAAAAGAAGAAAATAATAATATTGAATATACTCATATAATAAATACCAAAGATGATACCTTAAAAAAAATTCTTCTATATGTAATAATAAGTTATAAAAAAATAAGAAGTAATATTGATAACACAGACATTTTATTTAAGTTTTTAGGAAATTCTTTTACCTTAGAAGATGTAAGAATCATATATGAAATGATAAAAGATACAAGTGTAGATAAATCTAATTTTCGAAAAAAAATCACCAAATATTGTGAAAAAATAGAATCGAAAGACACTTCCAAAAATGGGTATAGACCAAGCCAAAAATATAAGTTCAAACCATTGAAAGGAGATGCATGGCTATGATAGCCGCGACAAATAATAAAGGAAAACTAAAAGAAATTAGAGAAATTTTAAGCAATGAAAAAATAGATTCGTTAAAAGAAAAAAATATCGCAATTGATGTTGAAGAAAACGAAGATACATTTTTAGGAAATGCGCTGAAAAAAGCCAAAGAAATATATGAAATCGCCCATGAAGAAGTAATCGCGGATGACTCAGGACTCTGTATTCAAGCACTAAACGATTTTCCGGGAGTGTTAACGCATCGCTTTTTAGGCGAAGATGCAACCGATGAAATGCGAAATACATATTTAATTGAAAAAGTAAATGCCTATCCGAATCGCCATGCCAAAGTAGTTTGCGTTATTGTGTATTATAATGGCAAAGAAACAGTGATTGGTAATGGAGAATTACATGGTGTTATTTCGAAAAACAGAAGAGGAGCAAATGGATTTGGTTTTGATGAAATATTTGAACTACCAAATGGCAAAACCCTAGCAGAACTCACACCAGATGAAAAAAATGAAGTAAGTGCAAGAGCCTTAGCCCTTCAAGATTTAAAAAGAAAATTAGTGAAAAAAAGTAAGTAGAAAAGAGAGTACAAATGAAAATTGAAAAAAATCGTATTTATAAACATTTTAAAGGAAACTATTACTTAGTAGAAGACATTGCAAAAGATGCCCAAACAGAAGAAGAATTAGTAATTTATCGAAGCCTTTATGAAAACGGTACTTTATGGGTAAGACCTGTAAAAGAATTTGTAAGTGAAGTTGACCACGAAAAATACCCTCATATAAATCAAAAATATCGTTTTGAATTACAAGAAATAGAAAGTGTGAGAAAATGAAATATTCCCTAGATTATTATGCAAAAAATGTAGATAAAATTAATCATTATAATAAGATTTCCCAAAATGAATTTTATGAAATACTAAATAATTTTACCATTAGTAGATGTCCAATTTCTAATGAAATCCATTTAAGAGAAAACAATTATTTTATTCATGATATTGAAAAAATAAAAAAAGATTATCAAAACCAACTACCATATTATATAGAAAATCAAAAAGAATTATACAAAACAAGTTCTAGAAACAATGGTTTAAAAAAATTAGGAAATAAAACCACAATGTATGAAAAAGACTTATGTAAGGAAATTTGGTTTGCAAGTTATAATGGAGTAGAATACCCATTTGATGTAATTGATATACAAACACCTTTAAAAAAAGAACGAAATGATAAGTATGGGGAACTGGATTTAGTAGGAGTAGACATAGATGAAAAAACAACATATCTTTATTTAATTGAAGCAAAACCCTTATCCACAAAAGAAACTTTATTAAGAGCCACAGTAGAAAGTATCACTTATAAACATTTAATAACGGCAAATCAAGAAAAATTTATAAATGACTTTCAAGAATATATGAAAAAATATGAAGGCAAAGGCAAAAAAGCTTTATTAATAAAAGAAAGACTATTACATCATGAAAAACTAAGAATCGTAATTCGCTCATTAATACTTGTTCCTCGAAAATTATACGAAGACCATCCATATGCAAAAATCATATATAAAAAATATCGTCCCGGCATCGAATATTATACCGTAGATTATGATTTACAGGAATTAGAATATCAAACCAAAGATAAGCGAGTTCCTTCATTGTTTAAAAAAGGTTGTTACCCACATATCGAAAAATATAAAGAATAAAAAATTCCAAAATGTAAATTGGAATCTTTTTTTATAAGAATTACTTCTCTCAGTTGCAAAAACTAATTTTTAAATTTTGCATCCACATAATAGATTGGGCGACCTTCCACATAATAACGTTTCTCAAAATCTGTCATTAAGTTTTCAATGGGCTGTTCATCATGATGTAAATCCAAACTAACTCTCTCAAATACATACCAATATTGTGATAATGTTTCCAAAGAATATTGAAAAAATCCTTTGTTATCTGTTTTTAAAATAATATGTTTGTCCTTTTTAAAAATTTTATCATATAAACGTAAGTAACTTTCATGCGTAAATCGCTTTTTGATATCTTGTTTTTTAGGCCATGGGTCACAGAATGTTAAATAAATAGTATCAATTTCTTTTCCAAAAACTTCATCAATCTCTCTTGCATCCAAATGAAGAAGTTTAAGATTTGGTAAATGAAGGTTTTTCAGTTTTTCTACGGCACTTACCATTTGTGAAAGAAAAAGCTCTACCCCAACAAAATTAATATAAGGGTATTCTTGAGCCATTTGAATAATAAAATCTCCTCGACCCATTCCAAGTTCTAAGTAAATAGGATGATGGTTTTGAAATACTTCATGCCATTTATTTTTAAAATTTTTAGGTTCTTTTACAAAATAAGGACTACTTTCTACAATCATATCCGCGTTTTCCACTCTTTTATAACGCATCAAAATCACTTCCTTAAAAGTATTGTACCAAAAAACTTGCATTTTTGAAACTTTTTCAGTAAAATATCAAAAATTTTCCTTAGAATACCAAATGCCCAAAAAATCAGATAAAAGTTTCAATTTTTAGTAAAAATATG
>CANQEG010000044.1 GCA_947594705.1 uncultured Bacilli bacterium
AATATAAAATAAATTTTGTTCAAGTTTCATGACTATGTGTGCCTTGAACGAAGTGAAAGGGATGAGTGGTTAAAATGGAAAAAAGAAAAAATTATTATATTGTAATAGGATGTATTGTTTTACTCATTCTTTTAAGTGGAATTGGAATCTATCTTACTTTTAATAAAAAGGAAGAATCAAACGAAGAAAAAGAAATAACAGAAAAAATAAGTTATAAAATTTTGAAAGAAAATACTAATTATTTTATAGAAAAAGAAAATCAAAACAATTTAGAGGAACTAGGTGAGTATTTTTGTGAATCTAAAGAATGTGAGTCTATTGTAAGTTATAATAATCAGGATGCAAAGTTTATTATTTATGATAATGGGTATCGTTTTATTTCTTTTGAAAACAATAAAATAAATGTTCAAGAGTTAGAAGAATTAAATAAAGATACAATTCAAGAAATATCTCTTAAAAATAATGATGTAATCGTAGAATATAAAAATAATTTAGTAGGCATTTATGAAGTAGAATCAAATCAATTAAAAGAACTTCTTTTGGGAGAATATACATTTAATAAAATAGAAAATAATAAAGTTGTTTTACTAAAAAAAGAAAGTTTTGTTGTTTATGATTTAAAAGAAAAAAAGATTATGAATACAATTTTTGTACCTACCAATGATTTTCAAGTTGCGGAAAATGATCAAAATACAATTTATATAGTATATTATTCTCTTCCTTATGAAATTATTTTAAATAGAATATATGATAAAAATGGAGAATTTCTTTTAGATCAAGGATACTTTCAAGCTTTACTTCAGGATGGAACTATTGTAATGACTGATGAAGTTATTCCTTATATCACTGGCTGTGGACAAATGCTTTATGGTTATAATAATATTCAAAATTTTAAAATATATCAAGAAAGCACTTTAATAAAAACTTCTAAAAGTTATAAATCATTTATGGGTTTTAAAAATAGTGATAAAAAAGATTATTTTATAGCTGTAGATGAAAATAATAATTTAAATTTATATGACAAAGAAGAAAATGTTTTATTTCAAATAGAAGAATGGAATGAGGAAAAAATATTGGCTTATTGGAAAATTGAAAATAATCAATTCATTTTTGCTACTGGAAAACATGATGATGAATTTTTTACAGAATATGTTTATGATTTAAGTGGAAATATTATGGGTTCACAACAAGTATTTACATGTCAATTTTGATTTAATTATTTAGAATGAAGAAATGGGATGAGTAGTCTGAAAAATAATCTTTTTCATGACTATGTGTGCCTTGAACGAAGTGAAAGGAATGAGTGGTTAAAATGGAAAAAAGTAAAAACTATAAAATTTATATTATAAGATGTATTGTTTTACTCATTATTGTAAGTGGAACAGGAATAATTTTATTTTATCAAAATTTAGAGAAAAATAAGCATAGTGTAGTGTCTTCATATGAAAAGCCTAATGAAATAACAGAAAAAATAGTATATAAGATATTAAAAAATAATAATGGCTATAATGATTATTATTCTTTAGAAAAAGAAAATAAAGAAAATTCAGAAGAAATAGGAGAATACATTTGTGAATCAAAAGAATGTAAATTTTTTCCAGTAACTAATAATCAACCAAAATTTGTGATTTATGATAATGGTTATAAATTCCTTGCTTTAGAAGATAATAAAATAAATGTTCAAAAGATAGAAGAATTAGATAAAGATAATATTGACTATATATATATTGAAAATAATGATTTAATCGTGGAATATAAAAATAATTCAGTAGGAATCTATGAAGTAGAACCAAATCAATTAAAGAAACTTCTTCTAGGAAATTATACTTTTAATCGAATAATAAATAATAATGTTATTTTAATCAAAGGAGAAAATTTTGTTATTTATGATTTAAAAGAAAAGAAAGTTGAAAATGAAATTTATGGACCTCATAGTTATTTTGATATGGCTGAGAATGATAAAAATACAATTTATATACTAGTTGACTGGGATCTTATTAATTATTCTAATTTGATATACAATAAAGATGGAAAATTAATTTTAGACAAAGAATATTTTCAAATATTACTTCATGACGGAAATATAGTGATGACAGATACGAAGATGCCATACTCTACTGGCTGTGGAAACATGTTACAGGGATATAGTAATGTACACTATTTTAACGTTTATCAAGAAAGCATTCTAATAAAAACTTCTAAAAATTATAAATCATTTATGAGTTTTGCAGTTAGTGATGCCAATGATTATTTTATGGCCGTAGATGAAAATGATAGTTTAAATGTCTATGATCAAGATGAAAATATGTTATTTAAAGTAGAAGACTGGAACGAAGAAAAAATCTTCGGAAATTGGGAAGTGAAAAATAATGAATTTATTATTAGAACAGAACCAGAAAATGATGGAAAGCTAATAGAAACTATTTATGACATGAATGGAAATATCAAAAGTTCTAAGAAAATAAATAGTTGTATAAAATGATTAAAATTTAAAACAAGGATTCATTTGATATGATATGAAATGAGATGAGTAAAATGGAAAAAAGAAAAAATTATAAAATGTATATTATAATGGGATGTATTTTTTTACTGCTTCTTTTTGGTGGAATTGGGTTACTTTTTTGGAATCATCAATTAGAAAATAAAAAATTAGAACAAAATGTTGAAAGTTCCCATGAAAAAAAGAATATTGGAAATTATGTTTGTCAAACCAATGACTGTAGAGTCATTATCAATAAGCAAAATAATTCTTTATTAATATATGATTCTTCTTATTATTTTTGGAATCCAAAAACAAATCGTTTTATGGAAATAAAAGAGATAAATTGTGACAATATTTTAGATTATCAAATTATAGATCACTATGTTAAAATAGAATATAAAAATAATATATATCAAGTTTATAATTTAAATACTGGGGAAATAAATGGAAGTATTGTAGAAGAAGATAACATGATTGTTTATGATAATACTTCATGGTCTTTATATTCTATAAAAGAGGAAAAATTATTAAATACATATCATTTTTTAACGGAAAATTTTTTAGAAGGACGTAGTGAAATTGAGGTAGAAAAGAAAAATGAAAAACTTTATTATATAGTTCACTATATTGAAAATTTAGAAGAAACAGTAAATGAAATATATACAAATCAAAATTATTATACAAAAGATTATATTTTTAATATAGTAAATGACAAAGGAAATATGATTTTAACGGAAAAAGATATTTCACCAATTACTGGATGTGGAGATTTTAATGCTGGGTATGAATATTATGTATCATCCTTTATTGAAATGGATGAACTAGGAAATGTTGTGAGAAAAAGTCATGATTATCAATCTATTTTAACTATAAGAAATAGTAAAAATTTAGATTTCTTTTTAGCTATTCAAGAAAATCAATTAAAATTATATAGTTTAGAGGAAGAAGAATTATATAATTTTGGCAATTGGGATGGACAGAAAAATGTAGAAGTAGGAGAAGATGAAAATAGTATCACTTTTATGATTAGCGAAGTTGGAAATGAAACCGCGACTTTGTATACTTATCATAAAGAAAATCATGAAGTTACATTTGAAAATACAACTAATTTTTGCCAAAGATAATCAAATTATTTTATTCTAAAATGAAAATTTGTAAAATATATAAAATTTATTTGTTGTTTTTAAAAAATATATGTTACACTATTTTTTGCAAATAAATTTTATTTTTTGTGGTAGAATAAGAAAAGAAGTTTGGTGAGGAAAAAATGGATCAAATTATTGTTAAGGGAGCAAGAGAAAATAATTTAAAAAATGTCGATATTACGCTTCCTAAAAATAAATTAATTGTTATGACTGGTGTATCTGGTTCCGGAAAAAGTAGTCTTGCTTTTGATACGATTTTTGCAGAAGGACAAAGAAGATATGTGGAAAGTTTATCGGCTTATGCAAGACAATTTATTGGAAATATGGAAAAACCGGATGTAGATAGTATAGAAGGACTTTCGCCAAGTATTTCTATTGACCAAAAAACAACGAATAAAAACCCTCGTAGTACAGTTGGAACTATTACGGAAATTTATGATTTTTTAAGACTTTTATTTGCGAGAATTGGCATTCCTTATTGTCCTAATCATCATATTCCTATTAAAAGTCAAAGTATTGAAGAAATGACTGATAAAATAATGGATTTGGAAGAAGGAACAAAATTAGAAATTTTATCTCCTATCGTCCATGGTGAAAAAGGAACACATAAAGACATTTTAGATGATTTAAGAGCAAAAGGTTTTTCTAGAGTTCGCGTGAATGGCGAAATGTATGACTTAGATGGAGAAATCACATTAGAAAAAAATAAAAAAGATAATATTGATGTAGTAGTTGACCGAGTAGTGGTAAAAGAAAGTGAAAGAGGTCGTATTTTTGAATCAATTGAAACCGCGACAAAACTCGCAAATGGAAAAGTAGTCTTTCATATTGTTGGTGGCGAAGAAATAGTAATGAGTGAACATTATGCTTGTATTCATTGTAATTATTCTATTCCGGAATTAGAACCTCGTTTATTTTCTTTTAATAGTCCTTATGGAGCATGTCCGGACTGTAAAGGGCTAGGGACTAAATTAAAAATTAGTGAAGATTTAATTTTACCAAATAAAGAAAAAAGTTTAAATCAAAATGCGTTACTTGGATATACCATTGAAAATAATATGCACAATACGACAGTTCGAGCTGTATGTGAAAAATATGGAATTGATATGAATATGCCAGTAAAAGATATTCCCAAAGAAAAATTGGATATTTTACTTTATGGAACAAATGAACCAATTGAAATTAAATATGTATCTAAAAATGGCAATGTTCGTTATGTGAGAGATTATTTTGAAGGCGCTATTCCTAATTTGGAAAGAAGACATATAGAAACTACCAGTGCTTGGACAAGAGAATGGCTTGAAACATTTATGATTGAAACCGATTGTAATACGTGTCATGGTACTCGTTTACAAGATAGTGTGTTAAATATCTTTATTCATAATAAAAATATTTATGATATGACAACAATGAGTATTCGAGAATTAAGAGATTTTTTAAGAGATTTAAAATTATCCAATGAAGAAGAAAATATTAGTCGGTTGCTTTTAAATGAAATTGACCATCGTTTAACATTTTTAGTAAATGTGGGCCTTGAATATTTAACCCTTCATCGTCCTGCTGGTACGTTATCAGGTGGAGAAAGTCAAAGAATTCGTTTGGCAACTCAAATTGGAAGTAAATTATCTGGAGTATTATATGTTTTAGATGAACCTAGTATTGGACTTCATCAAAAAGACAATGAAAAACTTATTCGTTCTTTAGAAGAAATGCGAGATTTAGGAAATACTTTAATTGTTGTGGAACATGATGAAGATACCATGAGAAGAGCGGACTATTTAGTTGATATTGGTCCCGGTGCAGGAGAAGATGGGGGTCGTGTAGTTGCGTGTGGAACACCAGAAGAAGTCATGAATAACCCAAATAGTTTAACGGGAAAGTATTTAAGTGGGAAAGAAAAAATTGAAGTCCCTAAAAAAAGAAGAAAAGGAAATGGGTTATTTTTAGAAGTAGTAAAAGCCGAAGAACATAACTTAAAGAAAATTAATGTATCATTTCCATTAGGAAAATTCATTTGTGTGACTGGTGTTTCTGGTTCCGGAAAAAGCTCATTAGTAAATGAAATTTTATATAAAACAGTGGCCAAAGAATTATATCGTTCTAAAGAACTTCCTGGTAAATGTAAAGAAGTAAAGGGTTTAGAAAATATTGATAAAGTTGTTATGATTAGTCAAGATGCCATTGGAAGAACGCCACGAAGTAATCCAGCTACTTATGTTGGAGTATTTGATGATATTAGAGATTTATATGCAAGTACGAAAGAAAGTAAAATGCATGGGTATGATAAAGGAAGATTTTCATTTAACGTAAAAGGTGGAAGATGTGAAGCTTGTTATGGGGATGGTGTAAAAAAAATTGAAATGCACTTCTTACCAGATGTGTATGTTCCTTGTGATGTTTGTCATGGAAGTCGTTATAACAAAGAAACTTTAGAAATTAAATTTAAAGGAAAAAATATTAATGAAGTACTAAATATGCGTGTCAAAGAAGCCGTAAATTTTTTTGAAAATGTTCCAAAAATCAAACGAAAATTAGATGTGTTAATGGATGTAGGACTTTCTTATATTACTTTAGGTCAGAGTGCGCCTACATTATCTGGAGGAGAAGCAGGAAGAGTAAAACTTGCGAAAGAATTACAGAAAAAAGCAACAGGCAAAAGTTTATTTATTTTAGATGAACCAACCACTGGACTTCATACTGAAGATATTAAAAAGTTATTAGTAATATTAAATCGAATTGTGGATAATGGCGATACTGTAATTGTCATAGAACACAATTTAGATGTTATTAAAGTAGCTGATTACATTATTGATTTAGGTCCAGATGGAGGTATAAATGGTGGTAAAGTAATTGCCAAAGGTACTCCTGAAGAAGTAAGTAAAATCGAATCCTCTTATACAGGACAATGGCTTAAAAAAATATTAAAGAAATAATATGGTGAGATTTCATCATATTTTTTCTTTTCATGACAAAATTCGACAATTTTTTCTTTTGAAGTGTTTTATAATACAAAATCAAAAGGAAATGAAATTATTATGAAACGGCAAAGAAAAAAATTAATTAGTGATTTATTATTTAAAGAAATTTACGGAACACATAAAGAATTTTTAAAAGATTTTTTAGATTCTTTCTTTTCCTATTTAAAAAAAGATTATTTTTATGAACAAGAAGTTCTTTATGATGAAGTTCCTTTAAAAAAATTTAAGCAAAAAGATAAAGGGTTTCGGGGAGACGTGTTACTGGTTTTACCTCAAATGTATATTAGTATAGAAGCTTTTAGCAAACTTACTTTAGCAGGAATTAAAAAAACACTTTCTTATATTACCAGAATTTATAGTACACAAATGAAAGAGAAAAATAAAGATTATATGAATTTAAGGAAAGTGGTGGCAATTGTAATAGCAGATGAAGTAAGTGAACAACTAAAATTAGAGGATACTTGGTTTCAAGAATATAAACTAAGAAATACGGAAAAAGAAGAACTTACTGAAGACATAGAGTTTTATATTTTGCGCCTTGACAAAGTTAAAAAAATTCCCTATAATGAAGGTGAAAGTAATAAACTGATTTTGCACTTAAAATTAATGGGAGCAAGAAGTCATAAAGAAAGAAAACAAATAGGAAGGAATGATGAGATACTTATGACAATCGCAGAACATATGGTAAATTTTATGAACGATAGAGAAACAAATCAAATTTACAGCATAGAAAACAAATTAAGAAATCTTGGCAAAGAGGAAGGCTTAGAAGAAGGAAAGAAAGAGGGAAAAGAACTTTATAAAAAAGAAATTGTTACCAACATGTTACAAAATCATTATACTTCTGAAGAAATTATGAACATTACAGGGTTATCGAAAGAAGAACTTGAAAAAATAAAGGAGAAACAGCTATGACAATAGCAGAACATATGGTAAATTTTATGAACGATAGAGAAACAAATCAAATTTATAGCATAGAAAACAAATTAAGAAATCTTGGCAAAGAGGAAGGCTTAAAAGAAGGAAAAGAACTTTATAAAAAAGAAATTGTTACCAACATGCTACAAAATCATTATACTTCTGAAGAAATTATGAACATTACGGGGTTACCCAAAGAAGAACTTGAAAAAATAAAAAATCAAAGAAACTAAGAAAAAAATCTTAGTTTTTCTCATTTATGGTATACTTAAATAAAGAGTAGGTGAGTTTTGTGACAAACATGGAAGTTTTAAATTGGAATCGTAATTGTTTTTTATGGGAAGAAACGGATTTGTTTGAAAGTCATTATAATACAAAAAATCAAGTAAAAAAGATTTTAGAATTATTTTATTACGATGTTACCCACTTTAATCATGAACAATCTCATGAATATTTTTTAGAATTCATTCCTTATCTTTATGAAGCACATGGATTTTCTTTACAAGAACAAAGAGAAACTTATCAAAAACTTCAAGAAATTCATTTTCATATCAAAGGTTTAATTTCTCAAAAATCAAATTTTATTTTAGGACAAATACCAAAAGAAAACTATACGTTATTAAAAAAATTATTAGGAAAAATTGAATTATTATCTTATAGTCTATGTTGTTCTTTTGATCCAAATTGTTATGAACAAAAATATGAATTTTTTAGAGCTTTAATATTTTCTATTAAAAATTTAGAAGTATTAAGAAATATTTTAGAAAAAACTCCTCATTATGTGAATTTTATGGATAGAAAATGTATGGCTTTAGCAGAAGAAATCGTTACTATTTATTTGGAAAAATTAAAACTTCATTGTTTTGATGAAACACATTTAGAAGAACTGTTATATTATGATCGTGTATTAGAAATGATTCTTTTTCATGAACCAAATTATTTAGATGTTCATAATGCTCGAAAATTAGATAATTTATTTAAAAAAGAATGGAATAACAATAAAGAAATAAGTGAAAAAAACGATCGATATGGCTACTTTATATTTAAATGGCGTAATTTTTTTGAATCGTTATTTCAAAAAGAAATGAAAAAAGAACCTTTTTATCCTTATTCAAAAGAACTCTTAAGTTATGAATTTATGGTTTATAAAGATTTTCCTTATGGAGTAAATAAAGAAGCCGAATGGATCTATAAAGAACATGGGCAAATAGAAAAGAAAAAAGAATATCCTATCATTTATACGATAGATGGAGATGATACCAAAGAATTAGATGATGGATTTTCTTGTCAAAAAAATGATGGAACCTATCTATTAGGAATTCATGTATCAAATCCTATTTTCATGTTAAAAGATTCTACGTTAGTTTGGAAAGAAGCTCAAAAAAGAACCACATCTATATACGGAAATACCTTTTTTGCACCTATGTTTCCTCATATTTTAGCCGAACAATGTTTTAGTTTAAATGAAAAAACTGTAAAAAATGTGTTAAGTATGTATTTTACAATAGATTTAGAAAGAAAAGAAATTTTAAAAAAAGAATTAAAAATGGAACCTGTTTACATAGCCAAAAATGATACTTATAAAAAATGTAATCAAACTTTAAAACAAAATGCCAAAAACACCGAATATGAAAAAACTTTAAGTTATATTGAAACATTACTTCCTTTTTTGAAAAGTCATTATCAAATTGATCCAACTTATGCTCTTTTAAATAGAAAAGAATTAAATGTTTCGTTTACCAATATTATTGGCAAAACCAAAAGTGAAAATATCATTGAAACATTAATGATTTTTGCCAATATGGAAATGGCTAAGTTAGCAGAAGAAAAAAGTATTCCTTTTTTATATCGAAATCATAAAATGACTTCTATGTATGAAGAAGACTTAAAACGATTTAAAAATATCTTAGAACAAGTGAAAAATAATCAACCATATTTAAATGAAATCAATGTGTTACTTGCTCATTACCCAAAAAGTTATTATGGAACTGTAAATGAAGGACATTATGGTCTTGGTGTATCTCATTATACCCATATTACTAGTGCGGATAGAAGGCTTGCTGATTGCTATAATATAAAAATGTTGGAAATGTTTTATTTTAAAAATCAAAGTAAAATAGAGTTAGAAAAACAAAAAGAAGAATTAGAAAAAATAGCGCAAATGATTAATGAAAGAAACAATACTTTACATTTATTTCAAAAAGAATTAGGAAGAAATCATACGTATATGCTATTGCTTTCTAAAAACAATAATAAAAAACAAGTTTTTTAAAAAAGAGCAAAAAGCCCCTTTACCCCATAG
>CANQEG010000045.1 GCA_947594705.1 uncultured Bacilli bacterium
ACAACGAGGGAGAGATGAATGGTAAAGAACTTGGCAAGAAAGAAGAAAAAAAAGAGATTGCCAAATCGATGTTAAAAGAAACACCACAAATAAATATAGAAACAATCTCCAAAATCACTGGACTTTCTAAAGAAGAAATTGAATTATTAAAGGAAGAGGAATAATCATCTTCTTTTTTTCTTGGTGTTATGTTTTATGATTTCTTTTTTATGGAAAACGTGATAAAATTTTTTTATGAAAGAAGATGAAAAATATGTGTACAGCAGTTACTTATAAAACTAAAAATCATTATTTTGGAAGAAATTTAGATTTAGAATATTCGTATCAAGAAACTGTTACGGTTACGCCTCGAAACTTTGCTTTTTCTTTTCGGAAAGCAAAAGAATTAAAAACACATTATGCCATGATTGGAATGGCTTATGTTTCACAAGATTACCCTTTATATTATGATGCGATTAATGAGAAAGGTTTGGGCATGGCAGGGCTTAATTTTCCAGGAAATGCTTATTATCCTCAAGTAAATGAGTCGAAAGTCAATGTGGCACCTTTTGAATTTATTCCTTATGTTTTAGGTCAATGTGCTACTATAGCAGAAGTAAAAGAATTACTTCGAAATTTACAAATTGCTGATATTTCTTTTAGTGAAGATTTACCAGTTTCTCCTCTTCATTGGATTATTGCAGATAAAGATTCTTCTATTACTGTGGAATCCGTAAAAAATGGGTTAAAAGTTTATGATAACCCGGTTGGTGTTTTAACAAATAATCCAACATTTGATTATCATATGATGAATTTAAATAATTATATGGCGTTGTCAACAGAAGTACCGGTTAACAATTTTTCTAAAGAATTAACTTTCAATGTTTATAGTAGAGGTATGGGAGCGTTAGGTCTTCCTGGGGATTTGTCTTCCGCATCTCGGTTTGTAAAAGCTACGTTTACAAAAATGAATTCTATTTCAGAAATTAGTGAAAATGAAAGTATTAGTCAATTTTTTCATATTTTAGATTCTGTTTGTCAACAAAGAGGTTGTGTTCATATGGGAGATGAAAAATATGAAATTACAATTTATAGTTCTTGTTGTAATTTAGAAGAAGGAATTTATTATTATAAAACCTATGATAATAGTCAAATTACTTCTGTGAATATGTATCATGAAGATTTAGATGGTGAAACATTAGTGTCTTATCCATTAATGAAAAAATTAAATGTTTATCAACAAAATTAAAATATTTTTGTCAAAGTATTTACAAAAATTTTTTCTTTTGTTATAATTTGTACAGAATAAAAGGAGTGTGACTTAAGTATGACAGTAAATACAGAAAGCCTACTAGATAAGTTATATAATTTGCGTGGTTCTGATAGTGATATCTTAAAAGAGATGGATCGTCAAAAAGATAAAGCAGAAGAAACGAAAGCAAGAACAACTGAAGAAAAAGGAAAATTACAAACAGATATTGCTGACTTAAAAAAACAAAGAGAAGAATTACAAGAGCAAGGTGAAAAATTTAAAGAAACTTTGCAAGGAATTCATAAAGAAGATTATCAAACTGTTTTATCACGTTTAAGAATTGATTTTGATCCGCAATCTATTTTAGATAAATTAGAAAGAAATTTACCTAAGACAATTGAAACTGTAGAAAGAGATACCAAAAAAGCTGAGGATGAACTTGTAAAAGTGGAAGAAGAAATGAATTCGGCTATTACAACGATAGAAGAGCTTGGTATTCGAAGAGATGCAGCGGTTGCCAATCAAGAAAAATTAAATGAATATTTTGATTTGGCTTTAGCGGGACATATTAATATTACTAGAGATTCCATTACTTCTTTATTAGAAGAATTTGGCTTTAATGAGGAAGAACAAAGAGAAACTGCTAAAATTTTGATGTTCCCTGAAGATGCTTTATTTACTTATGATGAAAAAGTAAAAGCAAAAGAAAAATCTGGTAAATCTATTTCTGAAGTAATTCAAGAAGCAAAGACTATGGTGGATGAAGAACCTAAAGAAGAGGCACCTGTTGTAGAAGATACTCATGAAGAAGAAAAAGAAGAAGTTACTGAGAATGTAAATCCTAATGAAGAAATTTTTGAATTATTAAAAGATGAAGGAATTGATTATTTAGATTTTAGTAGTGATGAAGTAAATGATTTGTTAGAACATTTTGATAGAAATGTTGTTTTAAATAATATTCATTATTTGAAGGAAAAGGGATTCCAGAATGATGTTTATGTAAATCATATTGCTTTGATGTATGATGCTGAGATTCAAGATAAAGTAGAAGCATTACTTGGTGTTGGAAAAGAAGTTTTAGATATTTATTTAAATCCAAGTGTTTTAACGAAATATAATTATGAAGAGTTAAATCGTGCAATTGAAAGAATTCATGCATTAGGAATGGATCCAAAAGAAGTTCCTTTAATGGTGTATTAGGAGGTTAACATGCAAGAGAATAAGTTAATCAAAACAGTGGAACAAAATAATTCTGATGAGCCAATGACTCCTCAAAGAATCGCAGCTATATATATTAATGGTTATTTTGCTGAAGATTTCGATGTTACATCTTTTTGTGAAGAAAGAGGAATTCCTGTCGTAGATGCATTAAATGTTTCACGTTTATGTCAAATTGGTGAAGAGCGTTTAAAAGAAGCTTGGAGTTATTTTGAACAAACTACGCCTGAGATGATGGAAAATTTAAGAAATCCTGATGTTTTATATCAACAAGCAGTTGCATATTTAAGGAGGTAACTTATGAAATTTTTAGAAAAATTAGGTTTTTCCAAAGATGAAATACAAACATTTTGTGATTCTGTTGCGGATGTTATGTTAGAAACTTTAGAAAAAAATAAAAAATTAGTAAAAGCTAATATAGAATATTTAGAAGAGTTGGAAGTAAAAAATATTCATGAAATTTTCTTTCAATATTATGAATTGTTTTTAATGGATCATAGTAATTTTGAAGAAATTTTTAATAAATATGATCGAGAAGATTTAGTTGAAAAACTAGAGAAAAATGTGGCGATTGTAGAATATTTATAAGTAATGGTGTAAAGCTGTTACTTTTTTTTGTAAAATGATATGAGTGTGTATACATGTAAATTATATGATTTCATTGTTTTTAAGAATGTATTGAAAACATAATTCAAAAAAAGTTTATCAAATATCCAAAAAATAGAAATGTTAATAACTAAGTAATTGCTATTTTTTCGACAATTTATTATAATATTGTTTAAGGAGTTGAGTGAAATGAAAGAAGTTAATATTCCAGAAGAATACAAGCCAATATCTCCTATTGGGTATTTTGGTTATGAAATTTTATTTGGTTTTCCATTAGTTGGATTTATTGTTTCGGCTATATTTGCTTTTGGAGCACAAAAGAATATTAATGTAAAGAACTTTGCAAAATTATACTTTTGGATTTACATTATTTCTATTGTTGTTGGAGCAATTGTAGGTGTAGCATTTGGAATTGTTGCTGCAAAATAATCTTGAAATTTTAGAAATACAATGTTAAAATACGGTTTGTAATGAAATAAGTTTTTGATTGTCGACATGAAAAAAATCTAGTTTGTTACAAACTTTTTGTTTTTCTTGGTCAAAGCAAGAGAAATTTATAAAATAGTTCTTCGTTAGAGAAGAGCTATTTTTTGTGTTGTTTCGTATAATATGGTATAATACGTTTGATGTTTTAAATATTTAAGAGGTGATTTTATGAGATTTTTTAATACACTCACTAGAAGTGTGGAAGAATTTATTCCTAAAGAAGAAGGAAAAGTAAAGTTTTATACTTGTGGACCTACGGTGTATCATGATCCTCATATTGGAAATATGCGTAGTTATATTGGACATGATATTTTAGATAAAACATTACGTTATTTAGGGTATGATGTTTTAAGAGTGATGAATATTACGGATGTGGGACATTTAACGAGTGATAGTGATTCTGGCGATGATAAAATGGTTAAAACTGCCAAAGAACAAAAGAAAAGCGTTTTAGATATTGCCGATTATTATACGGATGTTTTTTTTAGAGATTTTAAAGCTTTGAATTGTCGTGTTCCTGATGTTGTTGCTAAAGCGACAGATCACATTGATGATTATATTAAAATAATTCGTAAATTAATGGAAAAAGGTTTTGCGTATCAATCAGGAGGAAATGTTTATTTTGATACTTCAAAGTTAGCTGATTATTATCAACTTACCAATCATAAAATTGATGATATGGTAGTGGGTGTTCGTGAGGGAGTAGAAGAAGATAATAACAAACGAAACCAAGCTGATTTTGTATTATGGTTTACGAAATCAAAATTTGAAAGTCAAGAATTAAAGTGGGATAGTCCTTGGGGTGTAGGGTATCCTGGTTGGCATATTGAATGTTCAGGTATTTCGATGCATTATTGTGGAGAATATTTAGATATTCATGGAGGAGGTGTCGATAATATTTTTCCACACCATACCAATGAAATTGCTCAAAGTGAAGGGTATTTAGGACATCCTTGGTGCCATTATTGGTTTCATAATGAACATTTAATGGATGAATCTGGTAAAATGAGTAAAAGTAAAGGTGCTACTCTAACAGTTAATTTATTAAAAGAACAAGGGTATAATCCTTTAGCATATCGTTTTTTATGTTTACAAAGTCATTATCGGAAACAATTGGTTTTTAGTTATGAGATATTAGAAAATGCTACTTCTAGTTATTTAAAATTAAAACAAAGAGTCCAAAGTTTATATCATGATGATCATGTAGAACAAGCTCTTTTTCAAGAGTATGATAAAAAATTTAGAGAATGTTTAGAAAATGATTTAAATACGGCTAATGCTCTTACTTTGGCGTATGATTTATTAAAAAGTGAAGTGGATGATTCTACAAAATATGCTTTGATTGAAGCTTGGGATAATGTATTATCTTTAGATTTATGTAAAAAAGAAGAAGTTGATGAAGACTTAAAAGCATATATTTTAGAAAAAATTGCCGAACGAAAAAAAGCGAAAGAGGACAAAAATTTTTCTTTGGCTGATCAAATTCGGGAAGAATTATTAAATAAAGGAATTGTTTTAAAAGATACAAGAGAAGGGACAACTTTTGAATTTAAAAATTAAAGGAAAGAGATAAAATTTTTCTTTCTTTTTTTATTTTTTCAAAAAGTAAGGTGTCTTTTAGTTTACAATTTGTTTTTTTTTTGTTATGATTATATTTAGAAAAGAATAGGAATAAAAGAGAGGTTGATCTTTTATGCAAAAAGATATTATTCAAAAAATAGATTTATTAGTAGAAATGACAGATACTAATAATCATTATGATACGTTAAAAGAAGAATTAAATATTTTAGAGTCTGATATTGCGAAACAAAAAAATCAGGTTACACGTTTAAAAAAGATGATGAGTGATAATCGTTATTTGAATTCAAGTGATCGTATTATTGATGAGAATATTAAAATTGGTTTAGAAAATAAAATTGCTTCTAATGAAGTCATTTTACAAGATGTTTTAAGTGAGATTGAAAGTATTTCTAAAGAAGAAGAAGAATATCATCAAATGATCATGGAATTAGAAGATGAAATTGCTACTTCTAAACGTTTTTTAGAATCGTTAGAATTAAAATTAAAAACAATTGGTAGTAAAGATAAATCTGTGTATACTTTCTATGAAGATTTAATAGATACAACTACGAAAGAAATTCGTTCTAATGAAACAAGATTACAAGTAAAAAAGAAAGCGTATGAACAAGTAGAAAGTCGTTTGGCTAGTTTTGGAGAAAGTCGATATGATTTGGAAGAAAAAATTAAAAAAGATTCTTTGAAATTAGAAGAAACGAAAGCAACTTTAGAAAATGAAGATTCTTATATTGATAAGAAGGCTAAAGCAAAAGATGAAGAAGAACTTTCGCGTTTAGAAGAAGATTTAGATAAGTTAGAAAAAAGACATTTGGAAATTATTACAGATCCAGCCTATATTGGTCATGAAGCAATTGATTTGTTTTTGAATGATGATCGGACTAGTAGTTTAGCGAAAATAAAAGAGCTTGTAGCAATTGTAAATAGTAAACCTTATATGGATTTTCGTTATGAAGAACTAGATGAAATTTTAGATGCGGCTGTTTCACAAAGAGATGAATTTGCTAATTCCTTAGAAGGGAAAAAATATGATGGAACTGATAGTAAAATTTTAGAAAATCGTATTTTGTTTTTACAAGGAATGATTGAGAATAAAAAAATAGAAAAAGATGAATTAGAGAAAAAGATTCGGCAAATGGATGTTGATTATGTTCGTGAACTTATGGAGTATATTGCGGATGCAAAACATTATCGAGATAAATTAAAACAAGATATTGAAGAATATAAATCTGTCATGGAAGAAAATACGGAATATAAATCTCCTAAGAAAAAAGCAAGTTTAAATGCGGCTTTTCATCGTAAAACAGAAGAATTAGATGCTGTTTATACAATGATTGATTCTTATGAAAAAGATTTAGAACAAGTAGTTGAAGAGTCTAAAAATTTAGAGGAAAATGTCTTGGGTCGTCTTCAAAGTGAATTAAAAGATATGGAAGCAGAAGTTAAGAAATATGAGAAAAAGAAAATATTAGGAAATGCTCCAGTAGATATTTTAGCGATGGAAAAAGATAAGAGTGAACTTAAAAAATTATCTGATGAAGTTTCATTGATTCAACATCGTAAAAAATATTTGAAAACACCAAATGAAATTTTTGATGAAATTGAAATGTCATTTAGTTCTACGATGGAAGAAGAAAAAGTTCCAGAAAAAGAAGCAGTTGACTTAAATGATTATCGAATTGATGTGGAAGAAGAAACGGAAGAAGAACCAAAAGAAATTTCTTTACATATAGATGATGAAGAATTAGATGAAAAAGAAGAAGAGCCACCTATTTTAGAAGATGTTGATGATTCCTCTTCACTTGATTCTATTTTAGAAGAAAAAGAGATTTCTTTCCCACCAAGAAATTCTATCAAAGAGGAAGAAAATCCTAATTTATTTAAAGTGGTTTCTGTAGAACCTTTAGAAGAAGAAGCAAAAAATAATTCACCGGAAAATGATTCTACTTCAATAGAAAAAGAAGAACCTATTGTTTCTGAGGAAGTTTCTCCGGTCATAGAAGAATCGAAAGAAGAAGTTCCAAATTTAGAAGTTCCACCAATTCAAGATGATGATTATATGGTAAATGATTTTGATGATACTGATTATATAAGTTTTAATGATTTGTTAGAAGGGAGTATGAATAATGCAGATAAAAATTAATTCAATGATTACTCTCGATAATCAAGAACGGTACATTGTTTTAAATGAAACTAGTTATGAAAATGAGACATATTATTTAGTGATGGGTATGGATGAAAAAAAAGAAGTTGTGGAATCTAAAGTTGCAATTATGAAATTGGTTTTAAAAAATGAAGAAACTTATGTGGAAAGAGTAACTGATTCAAAATTGATTTTGACGTTAACCAATTTACTTAAGTCTCAATTAAAGGAAACGATTTAGTCGTTTACTTTTTTTTGTTTTTTTGTTAGAATTATAGGTGTTAGGAGGATTATATTATGGAATTAAAAGGAAGTAAAACAGAAAGTAATTTAATGGCTGCTTTCGCTGGGGAAAGTCAAGCTAGAAACAAATATACTTACTATGCTTCAAAAGCTAAAAAGGAAGGTTATGAACAAATCGCGGCAATTTTTGAAGAAACTGCCAATAATGAAAAGGAACATGCTAAATTATGGTTTAAACAATTACATGGAGGAGATATTCCAGATACACTTACCAATTTAAAAGATGCAGCTAGTGGCGAAAATTATGAGTGGACAGATATGTATAAGAATTTTGCTCAAGTTGCTCGTGAAGAAGGTTTTGATGAAATTGCTTATCTTTTTGAAAGTGTTGGAGCAATTGAAAAACATCATGAAGAACGTTATTTAAAACTTGTTTCTAATATAGAAGATAATTTAGTTTTTGAACGTGGTGAAGAAAAAGTTTGGATTTGCCGTAATTGTGGACATGTATATGTGGGAGAAAAAGCTCCTCAAGTTTGTCCTGTATGTAAGCATCCTCAAGCTTTTATGGAAATTAAAGCAGAAAATTATTAAAGAATATGCAAAATATTCTTTTTCTTTTCTTTCTTTTTTGATATACTATATATATACTAAAGGGTGATAAAAATGAAATTAGAAAAAAATGTAAAAATTGTAATTGGGGTTATTGTAGGTTTTCTTATTGTCGGCATTGCTAGTTTTGCGATATATAAAGGATTTTTTGGAATTAAAGGAAAGAATCCTACTTCGGAAGAACCTATGACTGATGGCACAATAGAACAACCTGTGGAACCAGAAGAAGCAATTAGTATGTATGAAGAAATGGCTGATACTTGTTCTGGAGCGCATGTTTGGGATTTAAAAGAAGGCGATGTCATTCATATTGATGATATTCAAACTATGAATACTTGTAAGACAGATAATTATTATTCTAAAATGATTGGTTATACTTATGATTTAGAGGAAAATTTGATAATTCATGAAAATATTTTGAAAAAAGTAGATAATAAACTTTATAAAATGGATGATACTTTTGTAGCGGATTATACGGAGGAAACGTTAAATGATTCACTAGATTTTGGAACTACTTATGAATACAAATATGAAAAACTTGGGGAAGGAAATTATAAATTAAGTGAAGTAAAATTAATGGCTCTTCCTACTATAGAATAATTTGTAAATGAAATTCTTCTTTATAAAAGGAAGAATTTTTTGTATAATAAATGAAAAAGGAAGAAGTTTAATTATGAATCATATAAAAGTAGGAGATCAATTAAAAATAGAATGTTATAAACATAATGGTTATTTGGATCGAACTAGTGATGAAGCAACTGTTGTATATGTAGATGATGATAAACTAGTTGTGGCAAATGATCATACAAAGCTTACGGAACATAATGGAAATAGTCATTGTACAAATGAACCGGCAATTTTATTTTTTTATAAAAAGTATTGGTTTAATATTATTGGACAATTAAAAAGTTCGGGCCTTTTTTATTATTGTAATATTGCTACGCCATATATTATTGATGGTGGTTCTATTAAGTATATTGATTATGACTTAGATTTAAGAGTTTATCCAGATGGTGGTTTTAAAATTTTGGATCGTAATGAGTATCGTTATCATAAAAAAATTATGAAGTATGGAAATGATTTAGATACAATTATTCAAAAATCTTTGTCAGAATTAATTGATATGAAAAAACAAAAGATTGGTCCATTTGAAGAAAATATTGTATTGCATTACTATCAAGAATATCAAAAATGGAAAAATAAAGAAATTTCATAAATAAGTGAAATTTTTTTCTTGCTTTTACATAAACTTTATTGTAGACTAAGAAATAGTTACTGCGAAAATAGTAACTTAAAATGGTGTTTTTGCTTCAAATTTTAAAAAATTTTAAAAAAATTGAAATTTTTACTTGCGTTTACATGAAGTTTGGTGTAGAATGTAAATCGTGTTAGCAAAAAACACAAAAAATGAGTGTCAAATAAGTTTTATCTTTCTTATTATTTACGGAAAAAAAGTAAATGTAAAAGAAAAATAAAAAAAATGTCAAAAAAGTGTTGACAAGAAAAAAAAGATTTGATAAACTCATATTGCACTTGCAAAAGTGTAAGAGAAAATGATCTTTGAAAACTAAGTAAAAAAGTCAATTTGAGTAGCTTAGATTAAACTTAAAATTTAGATTGAATAAATCTTTTTTATTGAGAGTTTGATCCTGGCTCAGGATGAACGCTGGCGGCATGCCTAAGACATGCAAGTCGAACGCGAGGG
>CANQEG010000046.1 GCA_947594705.1 uncultured Bacilli bacterium
TTTTACTAGAACTCTCACTGAAGAACAAGACAGAGAACTTCTTTTCAATACTAGAGTAGCTCTTGCCAAAGAAGAAGGAATGAAACAAGGAGAAGAACGTGGAATGAAACAAGGTACGAAAAAGATTGCGAAATCCATGTTAAAAGAGAACTTACCTATTGAAACTATTATTAAAGTTACAGGGTTATCTAAAGAAGACTTAGAAAAAATACAGAAATGAAATACTTTCTGTTTTTTTAATCTTTATGGAGTTAGAATGATGCGGAAAGTATCTACTGAAGTTAAAAAGCCATTTCCTGCCATAAAATTAAATATACCGGCATCTGTTCCATCAGAAGCATTCCCACCACGTCTTAACCAAGGGGCTCCAGCTGAGACAAAATTTGCGTTATCTCCATTATAACTACTTACATATCTCATATAATTTAAATTTGCATATTTCACTGTAAAAAAAGGCCCCATTTCTTTGCTTGCATCTCCTAAATGCCCTCTTATACCATATTTTAATATAAATGTATCGTAATCATATAAATCATAATATTTACTACTTGGCCATTCTAAACCTTTATCATTTGTTCCTGAATCAGATGAATATGGTCCTTTAAATCCAGAGTTAAAATTTGCATTTGCTCCACTAGAAGGTATAGAACTTGAATTAGAATACTGCATCACACCCATAACAATCTCTTGTGCTCCACCACTTAAATCATAAATTCCCGAATAATTTTTAGTAGTACTTGATAAAACACTATTTGTATTGTAATAACTATATGCTGAAGTACCATCTTGTGTTAAATCAGAAGTTTCATCATATTCATTACAAGATACAAGCGTATTAGTAAATCCACAAGTTGGTTCTGTTTTTTTAGAAAAACCAGTAATATTTAGAACAGTATTATTAATTCTTACTTCTTCACAAATATTATTTTCACATCTTCCATATTGACTATTTGTTAAATATGCTACTGCTCCCCATTCACTATTTTTCATCATATGACTTTCTAAGTCTCTTTGATATTCATAACTAGTATAAAAAGCATTGGCAGGTAGTATATTACACCAACTTGCTACATTTGGTTTTATAATTACTTTAGATGAATTTATTTCGTTTGGCATTTCTTCTTTATTTTTTGCTCCTAAATATCCTGTTTCAAATTTTCCAACCCAAAATCCATCAGAATTAAAAGAAACAAATGCAGGATGTATAATAAATTTTTCAGAAGAGAGATTATTATTTTTGAATGACCTAGATTCAAATCTTATTTCAAAAAATTTACTAGTTGCTTTATTTCCTATACTATTTGTTTGCTTCATTGCTTCATATGCTTCTGTTATAGAATTTTGATTGCCTATATCATTAGTACTATTATAACTATTTAAAATTGCTTCATCATCTTGTAATTTGTATTTATATCTTGGGATCCACACAAAGTAACTTTCAATATCACTTTCAAGTATTTCATCTCCTGGTTGATAATTATCTACTTTGTCATCTTTAAGTATTATAGCATTGGCCCATTGTTTATTTTGATAACTATACCACGCTTCTGTGATGTCTGCTTTTGTTACCTTCCCTCCATAGTTATTTTCTGCATTTGTATATTCCGTAACATCACTTGGTTTTTCAGTATCACTTATTTTTACGGGAATAAGTCTTCCATTTCCTAAATCTGGTATGGCTCCGTTTAATATTTCTTCTTTATAGATTTGTTTAAATTTTAAATAACATTTTGTTTTGGTAGTACTTATATTTTTTAATTCAACACTCCATCTTTCTTCATTCCATGAAATTAAATCGCCATTCTCACAATAACTTGTACTGGTATCTAAAGAATACCCACTGTCTTTACTTGGGACATCTTTCTGTAAGACATCATCTATGTATACCATGAATCTAATGTCACCTTCATCCTGTATATTTCCTTCAATCATATTTTGGGTTTCGTTTACCTGAAATATTGCAAATGTTCTATAAAGTATTACACCACTAATTAATAATATACAACTGATTGTAAATAGTATAATTCCTACTTTTTTTGGATTTTTCTCTTTAAACCTTTTTAATTCCATATGAAAAAATCACCCTAGTTTCCTAGAATGAGTTTATCACATATACCCCCCCCCGAGTCAAGTTTAAATCCAACGGGCAATGGTTATTTTCTTTGTGGAATTTTCTAAATAATTATCAAAAATATGAATAATACTTTCCACTATCGCTCTTAATATATTTGTACATGTCTTTTTTATCTTTACATGTACAATCTCACAACGAAGTTCTCTACGAAAAGCATAATCATCAATATATTTTCCTAACACGTGATCAAATTCCCGAACTGTATTTACTTCATCACTATTTTGAATATTTGCAGAAAAAATATAATCACGATATACTTGAATTAATTTGGAACTAATCATATCATCTTGAGCATATTCAAAATTCACAATTCTATTAAAATTAGGGCAATAATTTAAAACTTCTTTACTATCTACTACCATGTACTGCCACCCTTCCTCTGCTATCTTAATAAAAGAATACAACAAAAGTAAAAAAAATACAAGAAAAAACTGAAATATGCTATAATATTTTTAAGAATAAAGGATGTGAACTATGAAAACAAAGAAAAAAATGAAATTAAAAAAAGGAGCTTATTTTCTTCTTCTTGGAATTGTTGTAGTTATTGTAGGGGTAATATTAGGTATAAACTATTATAATGATTTTAAATATAAAGAAACTATGGAATATCAACTCATGGAAAAAGGTTATTCTAAAGAAGATACAGAAATAATACTAAACAAATTAACTGAAGAGCAAGCAAAAGAAGTATTAGATAAGGATTTTGATGAAACTATTGCCCTTTTTATTAAAGAAAAATATTATCTTCATAAAAATTTAGATGAATATTTACGTTATTATTATGAAGATGATGATGAGGAAAGTGAATTAAAAGAAATTGTCGCGATTGTAAATGTTCATGCAAATTTAAAATGGTATGAAGAAACTTATGAAACAGATATTTCTTTAAAAGAAGAAATGATTGTAAATAAATTTTATGCTTTAGATAGCGATTATACTCCAGAAAATACGAAGACAATTTCTTTAGATCAAGCCTATGGAAAAGAAGGCGAAAATATATTAATTGATTATGCTTATGAAAAGTTTATTGATTTATGGAATGCTGCTAAAGAGGATGGATTTCATTTGATGGTTAATTCTAGCTATCGTGATTATGAAAGTCAAAAAGAAATTTATGATTATCGTAAATCAACACAAGGAGAACGAAAAGCTGATGAAACAACCGCTCATCCGGGACATTCTGAACATCAAACAGGATTGGTTGTTGATATGACAAGTACAAATGCAAAATCAGATGAAGATTTTAGTGAAAGTGATGCTTATAAATGGTTAAAAGAAAATGCTTATAAGTTTGGTTTTATTGAACGTTATCCAGAAGGAAAAACTTACTTAACAGGGTATAGTCCTGAATCATGGCATTGGCGTTATGTGGGAGAAAAAGCGGCAAAAATATGTCATGATGAAAATATTACTTATGATGAATACTATGCTTTCTATATTGAAAAATAGGCAAATTAGTCTATTTTTTTATACTCTTAGTTTTTGTTTTCATTCTTTAAAAAGCATGAAAAAACCCTTTCCATAAAGGGCTTTCAATTTCAATTCTGGTGTCTTGAAAGAGATTCGAACTCTTGACCTTTAGCTCCGGAGGCTAACGCTCTATCCAGCTGAGCTATCAAGACACAAGAGTATTATATCAAATTTTTTGAGTTTAAAGCAATATTTATGATAAAATTAAAGAAGAAAAGAGGAAACAATGAAAAGTAAGATTAAAGAATTATGGAAAGATAAAAATACAATTTATTTTTTTGATGTGGATGGTGTTTTAGCACCTATTGAATATGGAGAATATAATCATTATTACTATGATGATGAAGCATGGGCAAAAGCTTTGTTAACAGAAGATTTTTATGCTACCAAACACCCTTTTAAAACAATGCAAAATTTCTTAAAAGATAAAGACATTCAAAAAGTTTATATAATTACAAAAGTAATGAATGAAGAAGAATTAAAACAAAAAAAGAAATTTTTAATGAAACATTATCATATTTTGGAAAATCATATTTTTTTAGTTTATCAAAACGAAGAAAAATTAAATACAATGTTAAAAGTTCAAAAAGAATACCCTACTTTAGAAGATAAATACTTTGTTATGATTGATGATACTGTAGAGGTATTAAATTATATCATGGAAAATTCTTCGTTTTCTACGGTTCATATTAGTAGCTTTTTAGAATAGAAAAAATAGCCTTCAATAAAGCTATTTTTATTTTTAAAATAATCCAATAATATCTTTGATGGTAATATATATCATCAGTAACATTAAAAGGACAAATCCAACCATATTACATGCATTTTCAAAATTGGCATTAATTTTACTTCCCTTAATTTTTTCAATAATCATAAAGAAGACATGTCCCCCATCAAATGCTGGGAATGGTAAAATATTAATAAATCCTACATTGATAGATAAAAAGGCCATAATATAAATTAATTGTTGAATACCATATTGCAAGCTTTGATCTACAACTTGATAAATTCCTACTGGTCCAGATAAACTATTCACAGATATTTGTCCACTAAAAAGTCCCCATAAGGTGATTACCATGGAATGTATAATATCGACAAATTTGCGGAAGGTAAATTTTAAACTTTCCCATATTCCTTTTGGATTACTATTATCGATTTGAATTCCAAATACTTTTCTTTCTTCACCTTTTTCATCTTTTTCTATTTTAGGAGATATTTCTAATGTTTTTACTTCCCCATTTGCTCTTTTTACTTCAAACGTATATTTATTAGAAGCATTTTTATAATATATATATATTTGTCCTACATCCCACGAAGTAAATTTATGCCCATTGATCGCGGTGATAATATCGCCATCTTGCATTCCTGCTTCCATGGCAGCAGAATTTTCTTGGACATCTAGAACTTTTGGGGTAGAACTTGTTGGTCCCCATATAAGGGCCATGACAAAGAGTAAGATAATCGCTAAAATAAAATTGTTCATAACTCCAGCAACTAAGATAACTAGTCTTTGATACCAAGGTCGATTACATAAAAATTGTTCTTTTTTTATTTTTTTATCATCTTCATATACTTCTCCGGCCATTTGAACAAATCCACCTATTGGAAGAGCACGAATATTATAGTAAATTCCATCTTTTCCTTTATGAGAGAAAATTACTGGTCCCATTCCAATTGAAAATTCATAAATGAACACATGAGACATTTTAGCCCAAATAAAATGACCAAATTCATGCACTAATATAATAATTCCAAGAATAAAAATAAATACGATTAAGCTTACAATCCACATAAGTTATCACCCAATAAATCCTTTCAATATCATAAATGTTAAAATTACAAATATAAAACTATCAAATCGATCTAAAACACCACCATGACCGGGAATTAAATTGGAAAAATCTTTAATATGATTTTCTCTTTTTATTTTACTAAATAATAAATCTCCTAACTGGCCAAAGACAGATAAGGTAAAGCTAAGTCCCATAATCATCAAAATATTCTCTTTCGAAATTAAAAAATAATAACAAATAGTTGGTACTATCGTTCCAAAAATAGAACCCCAAATACTTCCGGCCACAGTCTTATTAGGACTAATCACGGGCGCTATTTTTCTTTTCCCAAACGTTTTTCCAATCAAAAAGGAAAAAACATCTGTAGCAATAGGAATTAAAATTAAATAAATTAAAAAGTAAAAATTATCATTTCGAAGAACTAATACCGAATGAAAGGCCATTCCTAAAAAAGCTAAAACACCAATTAAATAAAACGCATCTTTGGTTTCATATTCCCCTGATTTATACTGAAATAATGTTGGAAGTAAAAAGATTAAACTTAATATAGCAATAATAATATATGGAACTCCACCATTGGTATCAAAATCATAAAAAACTAAAAATAACAACGCACAAATAGATACTAGTAAAATTCCATTAGGAATCTTAGAATGACTTTCTTTTAAATCCATCAGTTCTTTAAATGCTAATAAAGAAATAATTCCAACGGCTATAGTAAATACTCTACCTCCCGCTAAAAATAAAGGAACTAAAAGTAACATAAGGACAATACCACTTAGTACTCTTTTTCCCATGTATTATCACCTCTAATTAAAAGTATATAATGAAACCCAAAATTATTCAAGCAATCAAACTATATTTTACAAAACTTGATAATCTCTTAAATATCTTTAATTCCTAAAGAATTAGAAGAATGAAAAATTTGCATTCCTAAAAAAAATCCGGCTACATTTAACGTAAGAACAGAACAAATAATTAATAGCAAACCCATAACATAGAAGCTAGCATGAGAAGTTAAACTTTTTCTTCTTAAGAACAGATGTAATCCTAGAAAAATAAGTACAACAGAAGCAATCAAAGATATATTCATAAAACTTAGAATGCTTATCGTAAAGATATTTTGAAGAATTCCCATACTTCGAACTTGATTGGCGGCTTCTATCATCATCAAAATAATATAGAACAACAAGTAGGACTTTCCAGTTATCTTTTCTTTGGTAAAAAAGAAAGAAGAAAGATAAAAAAGGAACCCTACTAAGGTATAAATAAGAGCTGGTATATTCCAAATGTTATAAGTAGTTTCTAAGCCTGTCCCACCATGATAAACGTAAAAATGAACGATAGCGCCACTAATACCAACAATCCCTATTATATAAAATAAACTATAAAGAACATAAAATAAAATGGAATAAAGATTTTTTTGCTCATTTATACTAGAACGTATGGGTGGCGAGATGAAAACGGCCAAGCTTAAAAGAAAATACCAACTTACTTCATTTTCTTGAAAACAAATGATTCGTAAATAAGTAAGAAGACTAAGAAACAAAACACCAAACAGCGTAGATATTAAATTTGCTAAATATTTTTTTGTCACTAGGAAATCCCTCCTTAATTATTTTGGCACATATCTCCTTTATATTGTAACGTATAATCGCCAATATAAATATCTTTATTTTGTTCTAAAGTATTACAAAGAATCATCGTAATATTTTTTTCTTGAGACTGATATACAGAGGTACCACCATCATCATAAGAAAAAGAAAAATTTAATTTCTCTGTAATTTGTTTGATTTTATCTGCAAAATTTTCAGAAACATAATCTTTTAATGTATTTTTATTTTCTTCTATTACATAAAATTCTTCTATATTATTTGTCATATAAATTGTTTGATTTTGATAAGTAGCATACGTTTGGAAAGAATCAGGGTCATTCTCTTGGGCTTTGGTTATATAAAAATCTGTTTGCAACTTTATTGTTTGTAATATTTCTAATAATTTATCAGCTTCTTCTTTTGATAAACCATGATTCCAAAGATAAAAGGTAGGTTTGATTTTGGAAAAAGAAACATAACTCCAAATATCACCTCCATCATAATAGCCAATTGTCGCCGATTCTCCATCCTCTGTTGTGATTTCTTTTCTTAAAAGACCAGTTCCACATACTCCAAAAGGAGCATCCGTTACAGTAAGAGAAGCATATCTATCTATGGAATCTTGATAAATTTTTAACTCTAATTTGGCATCTTCTTTGGCTATTTCTTCGTAATGCCAATCTTTAGGAAGTTCTATATCTATAAAGAGATTATCTATTACTTTTTGATACTGATTTTTTTCTTCTAAGGAAACTTGTAAAGGACAAGCAAACTTAATTTTTTTCCAATAAGTTTTGGTTTCGTTTCCACAATGATAGGCATTCACTAAAATTCCTTTGGCAACATAATTATTTTCTTCAATTTGTTCCGTATAGTGAATAAAAGGACTACGTCTTAATAAGAGAGCTTGAAAAGAATCTATGAAAATAATTTCTCCTAAACATACCAAAACTATGAAACATATCAAGAATCCTTTTTTCGTAAGAATCACCCTTTCTTTTCTATGTTCTTATCTTTTTCTTATTTTATCATACATCATTTCTAATTGATACAAAAAAAAACGAACCCAAACGGATTCGTTTAAAAAGATTAATTAATAGAATCTTTTAATTTTCTTCCAACTTTGAAAGATACAACTTTTTTAGCAGGAATTTTCATAGTTTCACCAGTAGCTGGATTACGTCCTTCTCTAGCAGCACGAGTTTTTACAGCAAATTTACCGAAACCAACGAAAGTTACTTCTCCTTCTTTCTTTAGTCCTTTCTCAACTGCTTTTAAGAATGCATCTAATGCACGTCCAGCTTGAGCTTTACTCATTTCTGCTTCTTCAGCCATCATATCAATTACATCTTGTCTTGACATTTTTCTTGACCTCCCTTTCAAATTTCATAAGGATTACCCTTACACATTAAAAGTATCAAAAAAATTGTATAAATGCAAGAAAAAAAGCACTTTTTAGGCACTTTTTGACATTAAATGACAAATGCTATCAAATTACTTGACCCTTTGTTGACAATTTTTGTTACGGTTTGGCTTAATTTATAACGAGTATTTTCGGGCATAATTGATAATTTGGCTTGAATTCCTTCTTTGACAATGACATCTAAACTTCTACCAAAAATTTCACTTTTCCAAATACTTGATGGGTCGGTTTGATAATCTTTCATTAAATAATTGATTAATTCTTTACTTTGTAATTCTGAACCAATAATCGGTTCAAATGTACTTTCTACATCTACTCTCATTAAATGAATGCTACTTGCTACAGCTTTTAATTTTACCCCATAACGATTGCCTTGTTTAATAATTTCTGGAGTAGATAACTTCATATCTTTTAAGGTTGGGAAAACAATTCCATACCCAGTTGTTTTGGCTTGTCTTAATGCTTCTTTCATGCCATCTAGTTCTTCTTTTCCTTCGGCATACGTTGTAAATACTTTTAAAAGGCCTGCTTTACTTGTTGCAGCATCTCCTACTAAACTTTTTAACACACTTTGATATAAGCTATCTTCACTTTCTAATCTTAAAGATACGATTCCATTTGCCGCATCTAATTCACTAATATATGCTTTAGAAATAATTTCAGAATCGGTAAAATGACTCATAATTTCTTCTACATCTCTTAATTTTGAAACATGAGTAACACTTTCTTTCATTTTATCTAAATAATGTTTTTTGATTTCATGATGATTTGATAAAACATGAACCCAATCTGGCATTTCCACGACAATATCTAATACTGGGAACTCGTACAAAGCTTCTTTTAAGATACTTAATATTTCTCTTTCTTCCATTTGTTCTACATTTATAGGAAGAACGGGTACTTGATATGTTCCTTGTAAACTTTCTTGCAATGCTTTGGTTTCAACAGAGTTTGGTTTGGCTGTATTTAATACAATAATAAAAGGTTTGCCAATACTAACTAGTTCACTAATTACTTTTTCTTCTGCTTCGATGTAATCTTCTCTTTTTAATTCTCCAAAAGACCCATCGGTAGTTACTACAATTCCAATGGTAGAATGGTCTTTGATGACTTTTTCAGTGCCAATTTCAGCTGCTTCTACAAAAGGTACGGAATCATTAAACCAAGGAGTTTTAATCATTCTAGGATTTCCATCGGCATCTTCATACCCTAACGCATTGGGAACAACAAAACCGACACAATC
>CANQEG010000047.1 GCA_947594705.1 uncultured Bacilli bacterium
TTATAAAGAACTTCCGACTCGCTTAGAAGCTGGTACTCCTAATATTGCCGGGGTGATTGGTTTTGGAGAAGCAATTCGTTTTTTAGAGTCGATTGGAATGGAGCAAATTTCTGAAAGAGAAAAACAATTAAGAAAGTATGCAATTGATAAAATGATTCATATTCCGCATTTAGATATTTTGAATTTAGAAGCTGATAATGGTATCATTGCGTTTAATGTAGATGGTATATTTTCGCAAGATGTTAGTTATTATTTAAATAAATATAAAGTTTGTGTTCGAGCAGGAAATCATTGTGCTAAAATTTTAAAAAGTGAAGTAGGGGTAACCAATAGTTTACGTGTTAGTTTATATTTTTATAATACGGAAAGTGATATTGATGCGTTAGTGGAATTATTAGAAGATAAAGAAAAGATTATAAAGGAGATGCTATAAATGGAAGAAGAAGTAAGAAGAGAAATTATTATGGAACATTATATGTCGCCTATGGGAAAACATCGCCCTCTTGATACGGGTTATGAAATGGTGAATACCAATAATGCCTCTTGTATTGATAATTTAGATATTTATGTAAAAATTTCTAATCATCGGATTAAAGATATTTGTTTTGAAGGGGAGGCTTGTGCTATTTCGACTTCTTCCACTTCCATTATGATTCAAAATTTAATTGGTAAAACGGTTAAAGAAGCCAAAGAATATATTGAAAATTTTGAAAATATGTTGAATGAAAAACCATATCAATCAGATTTATTGAAAGAAGCTTGTGCTTATAGTGAAATTTATAAACAAGGAAATCGTAAGCATTGTGCCTATCTTCCGTATGAAGGTATTAAAAAAATTTTAGAACAATCAGAAGAATAGCGTTTTGCTATTTTTTTTCGTTTTCTTGCATATTTTAAAATAGGTGGTAGGATGAATTTATCAGATTTACAAAGAAAAGATGTCGTAAGTTTAGAAGATGGAAGACGATTAGGAAGAATTTTTGATGCAAGAGTCAGTGAGGTGGGTGTGATTGAAGGGTTTACAGTTATGAATTATCGTTTTTGGAAATTTTGGAAAACAAATAATGAAATTACTATTACTTTTTCACAAATCAAAAAAATTGGTTCGGATGTGATATTAGTTGATGTTTAAAATTATGTAAAACAATGTCGAGTATGATTGTTAAAAATTGACAATATTTTGAAGATTTTGTATACTTAGATTAATATAGGAGGGTAAAGAAATGAAGAAAAAATATAAGCTTTCATTAGTTGTGATTTTATGTGCGATTTTATTAAATGTATTTATTTTTTTACAGTATGCTTCCTATTTAAAACGAGAAAGTACGACTTTGGGAAGTACGTATGTCAATGAGTTTTTAGCGGTCAATTACTCTAGTGGAAAAAATATATCTTTTTCCTCAAAAAAACAAATTGAATTTTCTGTAACAAATCAGGGCGATGAAAAGATGTATTATTATATAAGGTTTAATAATGTAAATGGTGAAAAAGAACTGATTTCTTATCAAATTACTTCGAATCAAAAAGAATTCCTTCCTATTAATGATACGATGGAAAGAAGTGTTATTGTAAGTCGTTATGAAATCAATGCCCATGAAACTCATCGTTATACAATAGAGTTAGAAAATCAATCAGGAAAGGAAGTATCTTTTACTATTGATGCTGATTTAGATGTTATGGACAATAGTTTTTCTTCAACTATTTTAGACCAAAATAAAATCACAGAATCTAAAGAAGAAACTGGTTTGATTGAGGAATCAGAACAATATGGTAATGTGTATTATTTTCATGGAAATGTAACAAACAATTATGTTTCTTTTGCCGGACTTTTATGGCGGATTGTTAAAATTAACGAAGATAAATCCGTAAAATTGATATTAAATAAGACAACGGAAGAATTGATAAAAATGAAAGAAGAAAGTAATGAGGAAGATACCAAATTTCCAAATTCTTTGGTAAGTAATCATTTGGAGAGTTTTTATAACACGTATTTGATGAATCAAGATGATAAAATTTTAAGTACGAATTATTGTTTTGATGATAGTATTATGACAGATGAAAATAATCGAATTGAATATTTGTCTAATGTGCGAATTTTTGATGAAAAATTTCCGACTAATGCTTGTGGTGGTACGACTTTTTCTAAAAAAATTGCTTTGTTAACTGCTGATGAAGTCAATTATGCTGGGGGAACAACAGAGGAAAATAAAGAGTATTATTTATATTTAGATTCTTTACAAGCATCTTGGTGGACATTAACTCCAAATAAAAAAGAAAATCAAGCATATTCTTATATTGTTGTGTTAAATAATGGAGCATTGGGAAGAGATGTGAAAGAGACCACAGGACTTTTTGTAAGACCTGTCATTACGTTAGTAAAAAAGACAGAAGTAACAGGAACTGGGACAATGGAAGACCCTTATGTTGTAAAGTGATGAATGTAAATTTGTGTTAAATTGTTTGTAAAGTAGTCATTTTAGTTGACTACTTTTTCTCTTTTTTGGTAAACTAGTTGTAGTAGGTGATTGGAAATGCAACATTTTTTAGGAGATTTGTGGAATATGATTTCTAGTTTATCTTTTATTGATTATGTTTTATATTTTGCGGTTATAACTCTCATTATGTTAATTGTTTCGTTAATTTTTGTAATGTTAGAAGAAAAAGATAATGATAAAGATAATAAAGATACAATTTTAGATAAAAAAGAAACGAAAGAAGAACCTTTACAAGAAGAAAAAGAAGAAGATTTAGATTTAGTCCAAATTATGGAAAATATCAATGAGGCTCCTAAACCTCTTTCTGATATGACTTTATATGAAGAAGAACAAGAACAGAAAGCAATTATTAGCTATGATGAATTAATTAAAGGGACCAATCAAAAAGTTATCAATTATGACAAAGAGGAAATGGTGGATGATTTGATACCAGTAAAAAAAATCTCGGTACAAACAGAAAATATGAAACCACTAGAAATTACTCCTCAAAAACCTGAAATTGAAGTTTCACCACTTTCTAATTCGAAATTATTTTCTTATGAAAAAGAAGAAGCGTTTTTAAAAGCATTAAAGGAATTAAATGAGTTATTAAACGAATAAATGATTCCTTTTTTTTCATTTCTATTATATAATAAAACAACTGGAGGGGATTTTATGACATTTACAATATATACACTAGGATGTAAAGTGAATACGTACGAATCAGAAATGATGAGAGAAAAACTTTTAAAAGCGGGGTATGTTTCTTCTCAAGAAAATCCTGATATTATTATTGTAAATACATGTACAGTAACAAATGTTGCCGATCATAAGTCTTTAGAGATTGTAAAAAGATTTCGAAAAAAATATGAAAAGGCTATTTTGGTTGTTTGTGGGTGTGCCGCTTTAAATAAAGAACATTTAAAAGATATCGAAGAAATTAATATTTTATTAGGAAATCAAGATAAAAGCAAAATTGTGGAATATTTAGAAGAATATCAAAAAAATAAAAAAGATATTCAATTTTTGAATCCTGACCGTCATATTCCTTTTGAAAATATGAAGGTAGATAAGTTTACGACACATACGAGAGCTTTTGTGAAAATACAAGATGGTTGTAATAATTTCTGCAGTTATTGTGTTATTCCTTTGGTAAGAGGAGTTCCAAGAAGTAAAGATTTTCAAGAAGCTTTAAAGGAAATTGAAACCCTAGTGTCTAATGGTCATCAAGAAATTGTGCTTACAGGAATTCATACAGGTTCTTATGGAAGAGGAACCGATCATGACCTTACTGATTTAATTCATGAAGCTAGTAAAATAGAAAATTTAAAACGAATTCGTATTTCTTCTATTGAGATTACAGAATTAAATGAAAAATTTATGAAGGAATTAGAAGAAAATCCTAAAATTTGTAATCATTTCCATATTCCTTTACAGGCTGGTTCAGATGAGATTTTAAAGATTATGAATCGAAAATATACGATAAAAGAATTTGAAAAGAAAATACAGCAAATTCGCCAAATTAGACCCGATGTTTCTATTACAACAGATATTATTGTAGGACATCCTTATGAAACTGAAGAATTATTTTTACAAACTATGGAAACGGCTAAAAAATTGAAATTTAGTAAAATTCATGTCTTTCCTTTTTCTAAAAGAAATCTAACTCGTTCAGCTACTATGGGGGAAGAAGTAAGTGACCAAGAAAAAAAATCTCGTTCTAAAAGATTATGTGCTTTGTCTAAAGAATTGGAACATGAATATGCAAAGCAATTTGTAGGAACAGTTATGGAAGTTTTAATTGAAAAAAGTGCTGAGGTAAGTGAAGGACTTACATCTAATTATCTTAAAGTTTATATTTCTAAAAATATTCCTAATAATACTTTGGTAAGTGTTTTCATAACGGATGTAAATGAAAGTTCTTTGGTGGGAGAAATTAGAGAATTGGTGAAATAATTCATAAAATCATTACTTCAAAAGTAGTGATTTTTTTCATGTTTTCGACAAAATTCTACAAAAAGCGAAACAAAGTGACAAAATAAGACAAAATCTTCTCTTGATTTTTGTGAGGTTTCCTTTAGAATACATCTTTGAAAAGGAGAGATACTATGGTTGAAAAAGATTTTAAACCTCTTACAGATGATATTTTATTTCGAGAAATATTTGGAAATCCTGATAATAGTGAATTTTTACAAATGCTTTTAGATGATTTTTTTGAAGAAAATCAGGAAATCTTAGATGTTAGAGTAGAACACTATTTACCAAAACTAAGTTATCGGGAAAAAAATTCTCGAAGTGATATTGTCTTAGAATTAGATACTTGTATCATAATTTTAGAAATCTATACTAAATTTACTTTAGAAGGATTAAAGAAAACTTTGACGTATATTGGAAAGAAATATGGAAGTCAAACCAAAATAGGGAAAAAGTATCGAATCAATAAACAAGTAAAATGTATATGTATTGTTGAAAATGCCACGATTCCTTTAAAAAAAGAATGGCTACAGAGATATAGTTTTCAAGAAGAAAATTTTGAGTTAACAGATGAAATAGAGTGGTATATAGTGAATCTTGACAAAGTAAAAGAAATTCCCTATAATGAAGGTGAAAGTAATTTTTTAACAGATATGAGATATATAGGGGCCAAAAGTGAAAAAGAAAGAAAAGAGATAGAAAGGAAGAAGAGTATGTTTGGAAGAATAGGAAGAAAGATAAAACACTTTTTAGATGAGAAAGAATTAGATAGAGAGTTCAGTCTTAAGAATAAATGGTTAATGGAAGGAAGAGAAGATGGAATTGAGATTGGTTTAAAAAAAGGCGAAGAGTTAGGACTTAAAAGAGGTGAACGAAAAGAAAAACAACAAATTGCAAACAATATGTTAAAAGAAAATATAGACATTGATACCATAACCAAAATCACGGGACTTCCTATTGAAACAATTGAAAAAATGAGATATGAATAAATACCATATAAGAGAAAGAAATTTTTTGAAAGGGTTTCTTTTTTTTGTAAAATTTTATTTAGGGTAGATTTTTTTTTCTATTTTTGATATACTCAAGTAGTAAAGAATATGGGGTGACTTAAATGTTTCAAAGAGCTACATCAAAAGTATTACAGTGGTTAGAAAATGGCAAAACGTTAGGTCTTGTAAATATTAATGATAAACATGATTTTAAAATAAAAACTGAACGCCCTATGGAGAGAAATAAAGGGGCTCTTATATTATCGATTAGTCGAGTAAATTATGCATTATTAGATCAATTTATTATGAATTGTTTAAATGACTATTATAAAAAAATTAATGAAACTAAAAAAGAAGAAGAAAGAATGCAAAGAGTAAATGAATATAATACCCTTTATCAATTATGGTATCAAGTGAGTGTTGCCAAACAAAATAATGATATTAATTTAAATTCTTATTACGATGATATTGTCTATAGATTGTATTTACTTGGTTATCATAGTTGATAATTCTTCTTTTTTTATGATACAATTGTTTTGGTGGTAATTATGGATACGATTGAAGGAAAAATTAGAACAAAAATATATGCGAGTCCTTCGGGTTTTTTTGTTGGGATTTTTAAAGTAAAAGATACACAAGAAGAACATTTAAAAGAATTTATACATAAAACTATTACTATCACGGGTTTACTTGCAGATTATAATGAAAATGATACTTATGTTTTGCATGGAACCTATGAAAGAAATGATCGTTATGGTTATCAATTTAAATTTCAAAGTTATGAGAAAAAAGCTCCTGTTGGAAAGGATGCTGTTATTGATTTTTTAACTAGTTCTGTAAAAGGGTGTGGACTTAAAACTGCAACAGAAATTGTGAATGCTTTAGGAGAACAGGCGTTAGATCTCATTAAAGAAAATAAAGAAAATTTATTTTTGGTTCCTCGTATGACCGAAAAAAAGGCAAATACGATTTATCTTTCAGTTTTGTCTTATTCGCAAGTGGATGATACATTAATTGCTTTAAAAAATTTAGGATTTACAATTGGTGAAGCAACAAAATTAGTGAAAATCTATGGAGAACATACGATGATTTTTTTAGAAGAAAATATTTATCGTTTTAAAGAGTTTGTACCATTTCAGAAGTTAGATGAAATCTTTTTAAAAAATCATGATTCTTATGATGAAGTTCGAATTAAAGAATGTATTATAGAAGGTATGGAACAGATGAGTAATACCAATGGTGATGTTTATTACTATGAAGAAGAAATAGAAGAAATTTTAAAAAATAAATTTCAAATTGTTTTAGAAAATGAAAATTTAAAGGATTATTTAAAAATTTTAGAAAATGACCATCTTATTATTTTAAAACAGGAAGGAATTTATTTAACAAAATATGATGAAATGGAATATGATATTGCGGAGATTTTAAAAAGAAAATTGGCTTATCCAGAAAAACAATTAAATGAAATTGATGAAAAAATTGCTTTTTTAGAAAGTGCTTTACAAGTTAAATATAATAAATATCAGAAGACCGCTATTAAAAAAGCGATTCTAAGTCCTGTTTCCATTATTTCGGGAGGACCGGGAACGGGAAAAACTACAATTGTGAATGCAATTACGAAACTTTTTATTGAACTTTATCATTTATCTCCTATTGATACCTTAACTTCTATTGCTTTAATTGCCCCAACTGGAAGGGCAGCTAAAAAATTATCATTAAGTACCAGTTTGCCAGCAATGACTATTCATCGTTATTTAAAATGGAATAAAGATACGAATGATTTTGGAGTTAATGAAACAAATAAAAATCGCCAAAAATTAATTATTGTAGATGAAACAAGTATGATTGATACCTATTTATTTTCTTCTCTTTTAAAAGGAATTGAAGAAAGTAGTCAGCTTGTTTTGGTAGGGGATACGTTTCAGCTTCCTTCGGTAGGAGCAGGTTTAATTTTAAATGATTTAGTAAATTCTAAGTTATTTTCTTATACTTCTTTAGAAACTATTTATCGACAAAGTGAGAATTCTTATATTCCTATTTTAGCGGAAGAAATTAAAAAACATCAATTAAGTAATACTTATTTAGAAAAAAAAGATGATTATAATTTCTTGAATTGTGAAAGTAAAAATTTAAAAAAGACTATTAAATTACTTTTAGAAAAAAGTTTAGAAAAAGGTTTGAAAAAAGATGATATTCAAGTTTTAGCCCCGATGTATAAAGGAGAAAATGGGATTGATAATTTAAATTTATTGTTACAAGATTTATTAAATCCTCATGAAGAAGGAAAAAATGAAATTGCTTATTTTGATGTTGTTTATCGAGAAAAAGATAGAGTATTACAGCTTCAAAATAATCCTGATACGAATGTATATAATGGCGATATTGGGTATATTGAGTGGATTAAAACAATTACTTTTCCAAAGAAACATACCGAAATTATGATTAATTTTGATGGAAATCGAGTTATTTACCAAACACAAGATTTAAGTACTATTAAGCATGCTTATGCAATGACTATTCATAAAAGTCAGGGAAGTGAATTTCCTATCGTAATTCTTCCAATGACTAAAAATTATCATAAAATGCTTTATAATAAACTTGTTTATACAGGGGTTTCTAGAGCTAAAAAATGTCTTATTTTAATTGGGGAAAAAGAGGCCTTTTTAATGGCAATTCATAATGATTATTCGACCAATCGAAAAACGGGTTTATTGCAAAAATTAATTGCCAATTTTTAACATTATAAAGGAGTATTTTTTTCTCATACTAATAATGAGGTGAAATAGAATATGAAAAATATGATGATTGGTTTAGGCCTTGGTATGGCTGGTGGTATGGGAATCGCGGCCTATTGTATGACAAATAAAGACACAAAACAAAATGTAAATAAAATGTTAAATAAAGCAATGGATAATGCTAATATGGCACTTGATGATATGCAAAAAAAGATGAAATAAAGGGTTTTATAATCCTTTTTTCTTTGGAAGAAAAAAGAATCCTTATTGACAGGATTTTAAAAATGAATTATCATGAATTTGAAAAGAGGCAAAATTATGAATCATATAAAGTATATTTGGAAAAGATTTTGGCATATGAATTGGAAAAATATGGGAATGATTGCTGGGAAAGTTGCGAAAATTACTGGAAAATCTCGTTTCTTTATTATAAAAGATATGATTTTATGTGCTAAAAATTATGGGGCTGGGTATATGGATTATTTTGAATTTGAATTTTATTTATTAAATCAAGAAGAAAGAAAAACGTATTTAACAGCTAGTATGAATAATCAAATTATTGCCAAATATAATGAGAAAGAAAAAAGAGAATTGTTTTCTGATAAAATTCAATTTAATGAAATTTTTAAAACATATTTACATCATGAATTTTTAGATTTAAGAAAATGTTCTTGGAAAGAATTTGAAATATTTTGTCAAAATAAGAAAAAAATTGTGGGGAAAGTAATTGATTCTTGTGGTGGGAAAGGCATTCAAATTTATTCTGTTTCCAAAGATTTGAAAGCATTATATGAAACTTTAATGAAGGAAAAACAATATTTAGTAGAAAGTCAAATTGTGCAACATCCTAAAATGGATGAGCTTTATGAGGGAAGTGTGAATACTTTACGAATTATTAGTTTTTTAAAAGATGATGGTGAAGTTGAAATTTTAAATACCATTTTACGAATTGGTAATGGAGGATGTGTAGATAATTTTAGTAGTGGGGGAATGTATACGTTTGCAGATGAAAATGGTAAAGTTTTAATCCCAGCAATTGATGAAGCCGGAAATGTTTTTGAAGTTCATCCAATTACACAAACAAAAATTGTTGGTTTTCAAATTCCTAATTTTGAGCAAATAAAATCTTTTGTGAAAGAAATTGCCAAAGTGATTCCGGAGGTTCGTTATGTTGGTTGGGATGTTGCCGTTGGGGAAAAAGAACCTATTTTAGTGGAAGGAAATGAATATAGTGGAGTTTTTCAAATGAAACCAAGTTTGAGTAAGAAAAAGGAAGGATTATTGCCAAAGTATCGGAAATATATGGATATTTAGGCGAAAATACTTGCATTTTTTAAACGTTTATTATATAATCATATTGCACCAAAAAAGAAATGCACCCATAGCGCAATTGGATAGAGCGTTAGACTACGGATCTAAAGGTTAGGGGTTCGACTCCCTTTGGG
>CANQEG010000048.1 GCA_947594705.1 uncultured Bacilli bacterium
TATTTCTTTTTGGGACTTTTTACTTTCATAAGTTTTCACCCCCTTTTCTTGAAAGTGAAGCTTATTCTACTCTAAAATATACTAATTGCAAGCGATTCGACAAAATATGACAAAATTTGTGCCTTTAAAAAGTAAAAAATACGTTTATTCCTATAAAATCACGGGAAAGAATTGACAAGAATAACGATTTTTGCTAAAATTTTTAAAGAAAAAAGAAAACGTGGAGGTGACAAATATGAAAAAAGTAACAACAAAAAAACCTTTAACAGTAAATTCCAGAAGTAAAGCTTTAAATGCAACAAAAAGAAGACAAAAAGTAAATTTACAAAAAAGAACTATTGATGGAGAAAAAGTTCTTATCAGTGCTAGAGAAGCAAAAAAATTAAAATAAAAAAGAGCTATTTATAAAAGGAAATAGCTTTTTTATTGTCTTAATGAAGTAATTTGCTTTTCAAAATTCTCATTTAAGCAAATGTAAGATCCGCTTACAACCATATCTACATAGGGACTTACTAGAGAAATAGTTTCATTGTTAATTCCACCATCCACAGAAAGTAAAATATTGTTAGAAGTAAGTGCAAGTAATTTTCTTACTTCTTTTAATTTTTCGATAGTTTGAGAAAGAAATTCTTGTCCGCCTTTGCCTGGGTATACACTCATGATTAAAATAAGTGATATTCGATCTAAATATGGCAAAAGTTTTTTCACATCCGTATCTGGAGATACGGCAAGTCCTACCGAAATATGATTGTTTGTAATCAAATCGATACATTCTTCCACTTCTAAAATTTCCACCGGAATAGTCATATATTTTGGATGCAACTTGGAAAGAGAAGCAATTTCTTCTTGAGGGTTTTGAATCATTAAATGAATATCTAAAGGTTTGGCATACTCTTTTAAATCTTCTTTTACTGTTTCAAGGGTAAAATTTTTTTCACCAGCAAAAATTCCATCCATTAAATCGACATGTAAAAAATCACAGGATGTTTGAGAAATTTTTTGTAACGTTTCTTTTTTTTCATACGCACTTTTTAAATAAGATACTGAAATTTTCATTTTCCCTCTCCTTCCATTTTTAAATAGGAAGCATATCTTGTTTTTAATATAAGTCCTTTTTCTACGGCTTCTTTTACACCACATTTGATTTCTTTATTATGATGGCAATCTCTAAACTTACAAGGGTATTCTTGAAATTCTTTAAAACTTGCCGAAATATCTTGTTTGGTAAAACTTTGAAATGACAAACTAGAGAATCCCGGAGTATCACAAAAATATACATTTTTTACAGCAAATATTTCAGAATGTCTTGTTGTATGTTTTCCACGATTTAAAGCTTCAGAGATTTCATTGGTTTTTAATTGTAAGGAACTATCCATTCGATTTAATA
Organism: uncultured Bacilli bacterium; assembly: GCA_947594705.1. Taxonomy (GTDB): domain Bacteria; phylum Bacillota_I; class Bacilli_A; order RF39; family UBA660; genus Ventrenecus. The sequence continues at coordinate 1,388 of CANQEG010000048.1, forward strand.
ACGTACTTTTTCCGGAACCACTTTGACCAGTTAAGACAACTACTTTGCCTTTTAAATCTTTTAGTAAAGATTTACAGTGGTCATTGTCATATGTAGGAATTCCGATTCGTTCATAATATTCTCTTATTTTTTGATACAATTTCTTTTCTTTTTCGTTCATAATATCTAATTTTGTAAAACATATTACTGGTTCCATATGAGAAAGAGTAATCAAAGAAATCTCAGCATCTAATAAATAAGGATCGAAGCTTGGATGAGCCATAGATGTCACGATAAGACCAACATCGATATTGGCAACACTAGGGCGCATAAGCATATTTTTTCGAGGTAAAATTTCCCTAATACAAAGTTCTTTTTCATCAAACATAACTTCATCCCCAACAAGAGGCGTTTTTTTGTCCTTTCGAAAACGCCCCCGGGGAATACATTCATATAATACACCATCACTTAAGATGGTATACAGATTACTAATATTTTTTACGATTTTTCCTTTTAACATAATCCCGTTTCTTCACAACCTCCACTACTAGGTTCTGGTTCTGGAGTAGTTCCGGAACTATCTTTTTTGGCTACGGTAATCGTAATTGAAGTACCATTTACAATTCGTGAACCTTTCGCTCTACTTTGCCCTATAACAATGCCTTCTTTTTTGCTACTTACTTGTTCATTTTTAATAACAGTAACTTCATATTTTTTTAAGTATTCTACAACATCTTCATAGGTATATGTTCCAGTTGTAAAATCAGGGTATTTGTCAACATTCGGAATATATAAGGTTACATAATCTCCTACAGTTACTTTTTCGCCCGCAGCAGGTTTTTGATCCAGTACAATGTTTTCTTCATCTTTTTCGTTTGTGGTTTCTTTTTTCTCTACTAAAACTTGTACTCCTAATGCTTCTAATTTTCCTTTGATCTCTAAATAATTTTTTCCTTTATAATCTTCTAAGGTAATTTTGGTATCTCCTTCACTGACAATTAATTTTACTTCGGTTCCTTTTGTTCGTTTCATATTAGCAAGCGGAGATGTTTTCACAACTTTTCCAACATCAATTTCTTCGGAAGAAGTTTTTTCTTGTTCACTTGCTACTTTGAATCCTGCATTTTGAAGAGTTGTAATGGCATCTTCAACACTATACCCAGTTACATCAGGAATTAAAAGTTCTTTACTGGTAGTAAGAGCCGGTATTAAAATCACCACAGCCGTGATAGCAACAACTAAAAAGGTAAAAATAGAAGCCAAAGCTATTAAAAATTTATTTTGTTTTTTCAAATCATTTTTCGTAATTTGTTTTGAGATAACTTCATCTTTCTCTTTTTCAGCAGTTTTGCTTTTTTCTTTTTTGACTGGTTTTTTCTCCATTTTTTTTGGCTCTTCTTTCTTTTCTTCCACAGCTACTTTTTTCATCATTTTTAATTTTTCATCTAATACTTCAGGGTATGGTAATTTTATTTTTTCCTCATGAATCCGATCTTCATCTAAACAAGTGAGTAAATCATTATGCATTTCTCTCGCATCGGCATATCTATTTTTGGGATTTTTGGCCGTAGCTTTGATAATAATATTTTCAATACTTTGAGGAATATTTGGTAAAATTTCTCGAATGGATGGAAGCGGTTCTTTCAAATGTTTTAAAGCAATTTCAACGGCATTATCCCCTTTATAAGGAAGAGAACCTGTAAGTAATTCATACATCACAATTCCCATGGAATATATATCACTTTGTAACGTTGAACCTTTCCCATTTGCTTGTTCCGGAGGCAAATAATGAACACTTCCCATGACTGAATTGGTTTGCGTAAGTTGCGTAGAATTCATTGCCATGGCAATTCCAAAGTCCATGATTTTCACAAGACCATTTTCCAAAATCATAATATTTTGAGGTTTGATATCACGGTGAATAATATAAGAATCATGCGCTACACTCATACCATCGGTAATTTGAAGCATGATATCAATTACTTCACTGGTAGTGAGTTTTCCTCGTTTTTTTATTAAATTTTTTAAATGTTTTCCTTCGACATATTCCATTACAATGTAGTATTGACCATTGTCTTCACCAACATCATATACTTCCACAATATTCGGATGTGTTAAACTACTTGCTGATAAAGCTTCTCTTTGAAATCTTCTAACAAATTTTTCATCTCCAGCTAAATCGCCTCGTAATACTTTCACGGCAACATTTCGATCAAGAATGGTATCATAGGCAAGATAAACATTGGCCATTCCACCTTCTCCAATTGCTTTAATAATTTGATATCGATCGCTAATCTTTTGCCCCTTCATTATCATTTTTCTTCACTCCCACTTTTCATTTCTAAAAAGGCAATCGAAATATTATCATTTCCGCCTCTTGCATTACATTTCCGAATTAATAATTTTATTTTTTCTTCAATAGAACCATCTTCTTCTAAGACTTTTTCAATTTGTTCTATACTAAGCATATTGGTAAGTCCATCACTACATAAAAAGACTCCATCGACATCTCGTTCGACATCAAAAATGTCCATATCAACTGTTTCACCCGCGCCTAAAGCTTTCATTAAAACATTTTTTTTCGGATGATTTTTGGCTTCTTCTTCCGTTAAATTTCCTGCTTCTACAAGTAAACTTACTAAAGTATGATCTTTCGTAACTTTATGAAGTTTTTTATTTTTCCAAACAAAACCAGAAGAATCGCCAATATTTCCAAAGATTAAATAATCGTTGGTTACAAGGGCTAGTACAAGAGTTGTGCCAAGACCGGTGGAATCAAAGTGATTGGCGGCATATTCTAGTATGGCTTCGTTAATTTCACTTACATTATCATTAAGCCAATTTACGGCATCTAACTTCGAACCAATACTACTCATAGAAGAAAAACGTTTTCCAAAATGGGTCACTGCCAAACTAGAAGCAACTTCTCCAGCTCGATGTCCTCCCATTCCGTCCGCGACAATTAGTAAATGTTCGCCACTACCATTTTTCACTATTGTAACAGAATCTTCATTATGACTTCTTACTTTTCCAGCATCTGTTAAATAATAAGATTTCATATATTTCACCTCTTATCATATTAAGCATATCAAAATTTTTGCTTTTAGTAAATTGAAACTCTTTTTAACATTTTATTTTCGAAAAAATAAATTATTAATTTTACATTTAATTTACACTTAAAAAAAGAAAAAATCTTATATTTCAAAGATTTTATTGAGGACTATTGATATTACCATTTTCATCAGTTCCGGTTGTTCCCGTGCTATTACCAATGATACCATGTGTTGAAGAATTAGTAGAAATATTATTAGAATAATTTTTATTATTTCTTACTGTTCCGGTAACTCCATTAATAGTAGCATTACTTCCAACAATTCCTCCAACATAAGATATTCCCGAGATTATTGCTTCTTTATTATTAGTATTATTTTCAACGATTCCGTTAGCTTTGTTATAACCAACAATTCCTCCAATATGTTTTCCACCACTTTCCGTAGTAACATAAGTTTTTACATTTCCTGAATTCGTACAATCACTTACTGTTCCATAACCATTTTCTGATTCTAAGTTATCTTGCATCGCTGAGAACCCCACAATTCCGCCAACATAGCTTTGTCCAGTAATTTCTCCATAATTATCACAATGAGAAATGTTCGAAGTAGACATCCAAGCAGTGATTCCCCCAGCAGGACCAGAATACTTATCGGTATCTCCAGTAAATTGTGTTTTTACAGTTGCATAATTTTGACAATAAGATATGGTAGAACCTTCAGAAGTATAACCAGCAAGTCCCCCAGAATAGGTATCCTGATTGATATGGCTGGAATCTACAGAAGTAACGGTGGATGCTCCTTTAATAATGATATGTTCTAATGTACCGCCAATTAATTTTCCAACAATCATTCCTGCTGTTTGATTTTCATTATATACATTGCTATCCGAAATTGTTAAGTTTTTGACAGTTCCATGACTAATCGTTCCAAAAAAGCCAATATTAATTTGCAAAGATTTATGAATTCTTAAATTTTTCAAAGTATGATTTCCACCATGAAAGCATCCTGTAAACATGTGATCAAGTTCTCCAATTGGTAAAAATCCAGCTCCATCTGTATTGGTAAGTTCTTGAAAAAGATTTTCTGTTAGATTATCCATATTGGTATTTTCGTAATCTGTTCGATCGGCATCTTCATAACTATTGGGATCCTGAAAATCTAAATCTCTGGTCATTTGAAATCTTTCACCAATTACATCTGTTACTTCAAGTTTTTTACTTTTTCCACGAATTCCCAAACTCATATCTACCAAATCTTCGATATATTGAATTGCTCCCAGTTGCACTACTTGAAATTCTAAAACTATGCTTTTTTGATATGGTTCTGTACTTTGAACTTCTATCTTTACATTTTTATCCGGTTTGGTTAAATCAACAATCTTAAGCATTAGAGGAATTTCTTCGGTACTCATCTCATCTCCCGAGATGGTTTTGGTTACTACTCCTTTTTCCCCACCATCTAAAGCAAATTTTTCACTATCAATTACTTGTATTTTATAAGTAATATCCTCTGGAATTTTAGAGACACCTTCAAAATTTTGAACGTTAATATGAAAACTAGTAGAAGTAGTTAAAATATTATCAAAATCAGTTGGAGAAGCTGTTCTTGGAAATACAATAGTAGCATCAGGATTGGAAGCATCAAAATAAAAAAATGCTGTATTAATAGTTACTTTTCCTTTCCAATAGGCATTGGTTGTTTTTTTTCCATCATTTGTTACTAAAGGTGTATCACTATCTAAAAACAAAAATAAACTAAAATCTTTTTCTTCTCCTTTTTCTAAAGTAAAAGTATGTAAGTTGTAAGCTAATAAAGAGTCAGTTAACAATTTATTTGCATTGATTGGATTTGCTATCAGTTTATAATGTAAATTGCCTAATTCATCTTGTGTATTTTTATTTAAAACTGGTGTTTTTCCAAATTGATAAGCTTTGTGACCTTCATATAAAATTGCATCTATCCATTCATCATCAAGAGGGTTTTCTTCTACCGGTAATGTTTCTAAATTAATCGCAAGATTGGCTGTACTATCACAAACATTGGTAATAGTAAAATGATAAGGTTTTTCCGTGGCAAAAAATTCATTTAATTCAGCATCTGTCATTGGGTAAGCATTTTGTAAATGAATAGAATTTTCATCAGAAAAATCTAGTTTTAAACAATCAGAATATACTACGTTTTCATCATTTTGACGTAAAGTAATAACCCAAAAAGCATAAGACAAGCCAATAATACTTAACATAAAAATACTTACACCTAAAACTAACAATGTCTTTTTTCTTTTCTCCATAATAATCATCTTTCTACTTTTATTATGTTATTTCAAATTTTCTTCTTGTAAAACTTAATATTTTCCTTATAATACAAGTATATCACATTTTTTATTTTTTGAGAATTTTTTTATATCTTAACAATCCTTATAATTCTTTACTTCTTAATTGTCCACATGCAGCTGATATAGTGCCCCCAAATTCTCTTCTTACCGTTACTTCCATTTTTTCTTTTTTTAAAGTATCATAAAAGGCATCAATATTTTTCTTTTCACTTCGTTTATATTCTAAATGATTGGTTTCATTATAAGGAATTAAATTGACATACACATTCATTCCTCGTAGTAATTTGGCAAGTTCTTTGGCATGAGAAATAGAATCATTTACTTCCTTTAATAAAATATATTCTATTGTTACTCTTCTATTTGTTACCTGTATATATTCTTTTATTGCATTTATTACATCTTTTAAAGGATAAGCTTTATTAATTGGCATCAATTCACTTCGAAGAGTATCATTTGGAGCATGTAAAGATAAAGCTAAATTAATTTGTAAGGGAAAATTCATAAATTCTTTGATTTTAGGAACAATTCCGCAAGTGGAAACAGTAATATGTCTCGCTCCAATAGAAAGTCCTTTGGCATCATTTAAAATGAAAATAAAATCCATAACATTTTCATAATTATCAAAAGGTTCCCCAATTCCCATAATTACAACCGAATGAATTGTTTCTTTGATATCATTTTTAATTTGAACAATTTGTCCAACCATTTCTTCTACTTGTAAATTTCGCACCTTTTTCAGTCTTCCTGATTCACAAAATTTACATCCCATATTACAACCGACTTGAGAAGATACGCAAATACTTAAACCATAGTCATGTTTCATTAAAACAGCTTCTATTTTTTCTCCATCACTTAACAAAAATAAATATTTTATAACATCTTTTCCCGTTTCTTTTTTGATTATTTCAGGCAATGAAAAAGTAAACTCTTTTTTTAATTGTTCTCTTATTTCTTTTTTTATATTAGTCATTTCATCAAAAGAAGAAACATTTTTTTGATACAACCATTCTATTACTTGAACCGCTTTAAAAGATTTTTCACCTATACTTTCAAAGTAGGAACTTAATTTTTCTCTAGTGAAACCATAAATATTCATTTTTCATCACCCGTTATCAATATTCTATCAAATATTATATTAGAAAAAAAGAGAGAAAATTTTTCTTTCTTTTGTAAGTTAAAATGAAATTTTTAATCCCATGTAACACCTTGCCACGAAGAATCAGTAGTTTCATCTGGTTTGTTAGCAAAACAATCTTTAAACATATTATAAAGATTCACACCATCTTTATGAATAAAATATTCTCCATAATTAATCGTAATTAAACTTGAATCCAAGTAAAACATGTGAGACATACTATCTACTTTGCTTGTATTAAAATTACATTGAGATAAATCTAAAGTAGCTAATTGGCTCATACCGCTAAACATATGACCCATATCTTCTACTTGACTGGTATCAAATGTTTTTGGTAAATTTAATTCTGTTAAATTTTTCAAATTGTAAAACATACCACTCATATCGGTTACTTGACTAGTATTCATCGATTCTGGTAAATTTAATTCTGTGAGTGAATCTAAACTACTAAACATATCTTCCATTTTTTCTACTTGGCCGGTATCAAAATATTCACCAAAATTTAATTCTGGTAAATTTTTTAAATTTGAAAACATATAACTCATATCTGTTACATTACTTGTATCAAAATGATCCCCTAAATCTAAATTAGTTAATGACTGCATATGATAAAACATACTATTCATATTTTCTACCTGGCTGGTATCAAAATGACTCCCTAAGTCTAGGCTATCTAAAGATTCCATATTCGCAAACATAAAGCTCATATCAGTTACTTTGTCTGTAACAAAACATTCTGGCAAATTTAATGTTGCTAGTGATTCTAAACCACTAAAAATAGCATTCATATTGGTTACATTACGTGTGTCAAACTTTTCTCCTAAATCTAAACTAGGCAAAGCTCGCAAATTCCAAAACATATAATCCATAATTTCTACTTGACTGGTATTGAATTGGTTTCCTAAATTTAAATTTGTTAAATTTCGCAAGCCGGAAAACATATGACTCATATTGATTACACTGCTTGTATCAAACTTTTCTCCTAAATTTAAGCTTGTTAATTCATTCATAGCATTAAACATATAACTCATATCTGTCACATGACTTGTATCTAATGGATTTAAATCTAAGGATTCTATTGATGTAACTGTAGTTCCATAACTGGCAGGAATTTCATAATTCAAAGAAAACATCCAACTCATGTTGGTTACTTGACTGGTATCGAAATACTCTAATCCATCAATAGATTCAACATAACCAAAGCCTCTAAATAAATTAGAGCTATCTGGATTGGCAATTATTTTTCCATTTCCTTGAAGATAGGCTGTATATTTTCCTTCTTCATCTGCATTTTCGACTAAATAACTCATAACACTTTCATCTTGATCAGCACTTTCATCAAAATGATATTTTGCATCAGTATGAGGAATTAATTCGTTTTCAAATACTATTTTAGTAATATATTCATTGTATTTCCACATACCTTGTTCATCAATTTGAAATGTCCCATTAGTGTTAATTTTTCTTAACATACCCTCTGTATTTGATGGTGGTTTATATGCAGCATTAATCGTTACTTTTCCTTTCCAATGTGTATTTGTTGTTTTTTGTCCTTCTTCTGTTTCTAATGGTGTTTCTTCATCTACAAA
>CANQEG010000049.1 GCA_947594705.1 uncultured Bacilli bacterium
ACAACGAGGGAGAGATGAATGGTAAAGAACTTGGCAAGAAAGAAGAAAAAAAAGAGATTGCCAAATCGATGTTAAAAAAATACTCTATAGATGAGATAATATCAATCACTGGACTTTCTAAAGAAGAAATTGAATCCTTAAAAGAAGAGGAATAATCATCTTCTTTTTTAATTTTTTGATAAAAGTGTTATTTCCTTTTTTACAGCTCGATAATTTAAATATACTACAAAGATAATATTGATAATTTCACTAAAAACTAATGAATAAAGCCCAATATGACAAAGAGAAAGAAGAACCATACTGCCTAGTTTTATTAAAATTCCCCATAAACTAATTTTCATAGTTACTTTTGCTTTGTCCATTGCTTGTAAACTACTAGATAAAGGTGCTTCTAAATAAAAGAAAACAAAAAAAGGTGCTAAAATAAATATGTAATCACTTCCCATAGTTGTCTTATATAATAATGTAAGAAGTGGTTCACGAAAGAAAAATAACCCAAAAGAACTACATAAACCAATGAAAAAAGAATACATTAATGCTTGCTTTAAACGTCTTTTTAAATAAAAAACATTTTTATTCGCGTGATATTTACTTACCTCAGGAATTAAAATTTGACAAATAGCTTGAATAAAAAAGGAAGGAAGGGTAAGTAACCCAATGGCATAAGCATTATAGGCCGCATATTCTTCTAAAATATAAGTATTGGAATACCCTGATAATAAAAGAAAATAAGTAAGTAAAATAGGTTCTAGAAAAAAGCCAATGTTTCCAATTAATCTTCCAGATACTGAAGGAATACTAATTCTTAAAATACGTTCTAATATTTTAGAATCTGGTTTGATATCTTCTTTGGTAATATGTGCATGTTTGGGAAGAAACAAAGAAAAAGTAAAAATACTAATGGTTTCACTAAGAATATTTAATAAAATAAAAGATATCACTCCTAACATAATATTTTTTTCTACTAATTTAGGTAAAAAGAAAAGTAAAAATAAAATCCGAACCAATTGTTCTAAAATATTAGATATTGTATTAGGAGCAACATTTACTTTTCCTAAAAAATAGCCTTTTAAAATAGAAGATAAACTTAAAAAAGGTAACGTAAAAGCCATGGCATATAAAAGGGGTGTAACGATTGGTTGCTTTAACATTTTCTCAGCAATAAAAGGCGCTAGAAAAAGAAGCAAAAGAACAAAAAAGAAATTAAAGAGTAAAATAAATAAAGAAGTGGTAAAAATAATTTTTTTTCCACGAATATTTCCTTCACTTACTAATTTTGAAATACTAATTGGTAAAGCAAAAGTAGCGATAGTTAAAAATAAAGAATATGTTGGAGTCACAATAGTATAATAAGAAATTCCTAAAGGACCTACTTCTCTTGTAAATAAAATTCGAATCACAAAACCAAGGACTTTAGTGAAAAATCCTCCAATTAATAAAATTAAAATTGATGTCTTAAAAGTGTCTTTTTTCAATATTCATCTTTCCTATTCTTTTCGTTTGCTTTATAATAAATATATGTAGGAAATTACATTTTTAAGAATGGTGGTAAATATGTTAGAAGAAAAATTTGAACGTTTAGAAGATTTATATAAAAGATTACTTCCGGCGATTCGTTCGAAAAAAAGAGAAATGGCAAGAGAAAAAATGGAAGTGGATGAAAAAGATATTTGGCTTTATTTTTGTGAGAATGTATGGAAGAAAAAGACAGCATTATCTTTAGGAGAAATGGTAAATGATCTTTTAAATGAAGATAATTTTACAATATATCGTTATAAAAAAGAAAGTAGAAAGGAGTAACTTATGGCCAAACAAGAAAATCCAATTATCGTAAATGTTCAAAGTAGCATTAAACTTACAGGAAGTAAAATTTTATATTTTGATCCCATTGAAGTACCTGCTTTACATGATGCTGATTATATTTTTATTACGCATCCTCATTTTGATCATTTTTCGTTATTATCAATTTTAGAAATAAAAAAAGAAAATACCATGATTATTACAACGAAAGATATTGTTGAAGAATTACTATCAATTGGTATATCGGAAGAAAATATTTTAGTTGTCAAACCAAATGAAGATTATGTATTAAAAAGTATGGTATTTTCTACGGTTCCTGCGTATAATTTACATAAAAAAAATCATCCTAGAGAAAAAAATTGGGTCGGGTATGTCGTAAATTTTGATGATGTAGTCTATTATGTGATGGGTGATACCGATGTAACATCTGCTTCCAAAGAAGTAAAATGTGATGTTTTATTTGTGCCTATAGGAGGAGTATATACAATGGATTGTTTGGAAGCTGCCAAGCTTACCAATATCATTCATCCAAGATTAGTAATTCCTACGCATTATGGGTATGTAGTAGGAAATAAAAAAGATGCCCTAGTATTTAAAAAGAAATTAGAGAAAGATATTCTTTGTGAAATATTAATAAAGTAGGTGAAACAAAAATGAAAGAAAAACTATGGGAAACCCTCTATCAAAAATGTGAAACACTCTATACGGGAAGTGAATTAGAAAAAATAGAAAGTAGCTATCATTATGCAGATAAAGTTCATGAAGGAAAGTTTAGAAAAAATAAAGAGGAATATATTACTCATCCTCTAAATGTTGCGTTAATATTAATGGATTATATGGTAGATGCTACCACCATCGTGGCTTCTTTAGTTCATGAAACTATCAATCATGGCACAAGTAGCAAAGAAGAGTTAGAAAGTTTATTTGGAGAAGAAGTTGCTGAAATAGTCGCGGTAATCTCTAAATTAAATCGTTTAGAATTAAGTGATGACTCTAGTTATTCGGCTATGAATTTACGAAAAGTTTTAGTAGGTATGAGTGAAGATGTAAGAGTATTATTTATTAAAATGGCCGATCGTTTACATAATTTGCGGACTGCGGAAGGTTTAGATGCCGAAACATTAAAGAAAAAAGTAAATGAAACTATGACTGTTTTAATTCCCATCGCCCATCGTCTTGGAATGTATCAAATGAAAAGTGAAATGGAGGATTTATGTTTATTATATAGTAAACCAGAAGTGTATCATGATATTTTGGATAAGTTAAATCAAACTGAAAAAAATTTACACGCTTCCTTAGAAGAAATGGAAGAAGACATCAGTGAAATGTTAACCGAACAAAACATTCCTTTTAAAATTAAAAGTCGGGTAAAAAGTGTCTATAGTATATATAATAAATTAAATAATGGCAAAAAATGGGAAAATATTTATGATATCTTAGCCCTTCGAATTATTGTCGAAAAAGTAAGTGATTGCTATTTAACAATTGGTCTCATTCATTCCAAATATCGGCCAATTCCAGGAAGATTTAAAGATTACATTGCAATGCCGAAACAAAATATGTATCAATCTTTACATACCGGAGTTTTTGGTAGTGATGGCAATCGTTATGAAGTGCAAGTTCGAACGGAAGAAATGGATGAATTTGCGGAAAAAGGGGTGGCTTCTCATTTTGCTTATAAAGAAAAACATTATATGAAAAATATGATGGAACAAAAATTAGAAATTTTACGAAATTTAATTGAATCTTCAGAATCTTTAAGTGATGTAGAATTTCAAAGTAACTTGCAAAATGAAATATTTAATGAAAGTATTTATATATTTACTCCCAAAGGCGATGTTTTAGAACTTCCAATTGGTTCTACACCGATTGATTTTGCCTATCGAATTCATTCTGATGTAGGAAATAAAACTGTTGGAGCGATAGTAAATGATGCAATTGTCCCTTTATCATATGAATTAAAAAATAATGATGTGGTAAAAATTAAAACCAGTCCTACCGCTACTCCGAATAAAGAATGGTTAAATATAGTAAAAACAAGTCATGCCAAAAACAAAATTAAAGCATATTTTAGTAAACAAGAAAAAGAAATATATACGGAATCAGGAAAAAGTATTTTAATGAGTGAACTAAGAAAAAGAAAGTTATCATTTGATAATTTATTTACTTCTGAAAATGTTAAAAAAGTTTGTACGGAATTAAAGTTAGAAAATTTAGAAGATATTTATTTTTCTATTGGTTCCTTACGATATACAGCAACATATATTATCAGTGTAATATTAGGTGAAAAAAAGCAAATTCAAGATGTCTTACTAGAACGCATGGGAAGAGGAAATGAAAAAATTCCTAAGACCAGCAATAGTGTAATTTTAGTAGATGGTATGAGTGATATTTTAGTAACCTTATCAAAATGCTGTCAACCTGTTATGGGCGATGAAATTGTAGGGTATATTACCAAAGGAGAAGGAATTGCCGTTCATAAAAAAGATTGTCCAAATATAGCTGGAAAAAAAGCCCGAATGATTCCTGTTTCCTGGAATGAAATGCAAGAAGAATATTTCTATACCACTATAAGAATTCAAACGGAAGAAAATAAAAATTATTTAGCGGATTTAATATCAAAATCTTCGGAAAAAAATATTTTTATTGATTCGGTAAAAACGAAAGAAACAAAAGATGGTATAGAATATGAATTTGTTGTAAAAATTCAGAAAAAAGAAGATTTAGAAAAATTTATTAATAGTTTATATCAATATAGTTTTGTAAAGAAAGTGGAAAGAATATGAGAGTTTTAGTTCAAAGATGTGAAAATGCAAGTGTTGTAGTAGATGAAAAAATTGTTGGTACTTGTCAGAATGGTTTGATGATTTTCGTAGGATTTACAGAAAATGATTCGTTAAAAGAAATGGAGTATCTCGCTAAAAAAGTAATCAATTTACGAATTTTTCCGGATGAAAATAATGTCATGAATAAAAGTATTTTAGATGTTGGTGGAACTATTTTATCAGTGAGTCAATTTACGTTATATGCTGACACGACGAAAGGAAATCGACCAAGTTATATAAAAGCTTTAAATGGAACCGAAGCCAAAAAACTTTATGAAAAGTGGAATGAAGTATTATCAAAATATGTTCCTGTCGAAACAGGTATTTTTGGTGCAAACATGAAAGTGAATTTTACAAATGTTGGCCCAACGACAATTTGGTTAGAAAAATGTCAATAAATTGTTAAGCATATATAAAATAAACTTGTTTCGGGGGGGGGGGGAGTATTTATGCTAGAATTACTATTGTAAAGATAGTAATTTTTTTAAAGTTCATTATTGAGATTATAACTATTTAGTTATAAAATAAAGATATGACATAATATGACAAAAAAATAAACATAATAAGAATGAAAGAGGTAAAAGTAATGGAGAAAAAGAAAAAAACTTTATTAATATTAGGAATATGTATTTTTACTTTAAGTTTAATAGGTTTATCTTATGCTTTTTGGGTAATTCAATTAGAACAAACAGATGAAAATCTAGTATATACAGATTGTTTGGAACTTACTTTTGAAGAAGAAAAAGGAATCCAATTACAAAATACATATCCTATCCCACAAGAAGAATTAGAAAGTTTTTTTGCAAGTGAAATACCATATCATTTTACGATAACAAATAAATGTGAAAGTAAAGCAAATCTATCAATAAATATAGAAACATTAGAAGTAGAAAATCCTTTAGAAGATAAATGGATTGATGTCATTTTATATGAAGGAACAGAAGCCTATGAACAAGAGGTAACAAATGTATTAAATAAAGCTGATGAAAATGGTTATCATAAATTAACTGCAAGTGATGAAAATCAAAATAAACTATTAAATGATTCAATAAAAGCCTATACATTACATAATTTTACAATAAATAATGGAGATACGAAAGAATTTAGTATGTATCTATTTGTAGATGAAGAAACACCATTAGAAACAGAAGCAGGAAAGAAAACAACAAATACCCATTGGAAAGGAAAAGTAACGATTAATGCAGCCTATAAACCACCAGTGAGTACAAAAGGGATGTTAAGAAAAATAGCAGATAATAGTGCAAATGATTATGAAGGTGATATAGAAGGAATGTGGGGTTATAAAGACCAAATTACAAAAATAGTTTTTCGAGATACATTAGATCCATCTGAAAATAATACTTCTGAACTAACTTTTGATGAAAGTATGGATCAAGATGAAAGTGTTATGAGTTATTTAGTCGAAAATGCAGATGAAGAAGGAACATATACAGCCTATATCCAGGGAAATGGAAAAATAATAGCTAATCCAGATAGTTCTTATTTATTTGATGGATTTAAAAATGTTAAATCAATTGATAACTTAAGTTATTTAGATACAAGTCAGGTTGAAAATATGAGTTATATGTTTGGTTTATTTAATCCAAATGATAACTCTAGTTCAATAGAAACGTTAGATGTATCATCTTTAGATACAAGTAATGTGACTGATATGAGTGATATGTTTTCTTATATGAGTTCATTAACCAATTTAACCTTAGGAGAACAATTTGATACTTCGCAAGTAACCGATATGAGTTTTATGTTTTTTGGAATGAGTTCATTAACTTCTTTGGATTTATCTCAGTGTAATTTTGTCACAAACAATGTAACAAATATGAGAGGTATGTTTCATGAATTAGCAAATTTATCTAAATTAACTTTAGGAGAAAATTTTGACACTTCACAAGTAACTGATATGAGTAATATGTTTAATGGAATGGATAAGTTGCAAGAATTGTATTTAGGAAATAAATTCAACGCAAGTAATGCAACTGATATGAAACTTATGTTTGGTAATATGCATGCTTTAGAAATTTTGGATTTAGGTAACAATTTTAATCCGATAAATATAACAAATATGGATAATATGTTTGCACAGCATGATTCTTTAACAACATTAAATTTAGGAGATAATTTTGATACTAGAAATGTAACAAATATGGATGGAATGTTTAGATATTTACCAAAATTAACAAATTTAAATTTTGGAAATAAGTTTGATACAAGTCAAGTAACAGAAATGAATGGTATGTTTTTTAATATGGCATCCTTAACTACCTTAGATTTATCAAAAATGAACTTTAATACTAGTCAAGTAGTTGATATGAGTTATATGTTTTCTTCTATGTATGCACTAACCGAATTAAATTTAGGAAATCAATTTGATACAAGTAGTGTAACAGATATGAGGTATATGTTTGATAACAACTCTCAATTAAATACAATCAGTTATGGTTCAAAATTTATTCATAATGAAAATGCTGATATAACAGGTATGTTTGCTTATTGTCCTAACGATCTAAATAAACCAACCGATGAATCTTGGTCGGGACAATATTGGTATAATGCTTCATAAGAAGAAATTTTTCTTCTTTTTCTTTTGTTTTAAACTTTTCCCTTATCTTGAAGATTGAAGATTCTTATGATAGAATAAATATAGATTTGGAAGTGTGATATAGAATATGGCAAAAAGGAAATTTGCACAAGGAATGTGTTTTTATAAAATGTTTTGGATTTTCTTGTTTGGTTGCGTATTTGGAGCTTATTATGAAGAAATATTAAATTTAGTCATTCATTATCATTTTCATCATGATATTGTTTGGCAATTAAGAAGGGGAGTTATTTGGGGACCGATTTCACCTGTTTATGGTTTTGGAGCGGTTTTAATTATTGGAATCTTAGGAAGAAAAGAAAGACCTGATTGGAAAACAATTTTTTATGGAGCATTACTTGGTGGATCTTTTGAATATTTAATTAGTTTTTTACAAGAAACTTTTTTAGGAACAGTATCTTGGGATTATACGCAAGAAATTTTAAATATTAATGGTCGAACTACAATACCTTTTGCCATTGTATGGGGTTTATTATCATTAGCATTAGTAAAAATTTTTTATCCTAGTATTTCCGCAATTGTGGAATCTCTTCCTCAAACATTTGGAAAAATTATTACCAATATATTAATTGTATTATTGGCTTTTGATTTTACAATTTCATGGGGTGCTTTAGTTCGACAGTTATTTCGGCATGAAGGATACCCACCATTTACCATAGTTGGAAAATTCTTTGATCAATATTACCCAGATGAAGAATTAATAAAAAGTTATACCAACATGAAAGTAATTGAGGTTCCTAAATGAGAATAGTCTTATTACTTGGAACACTTCTTTTATTTTTAGGGCTATTTTTAACTTATTTTGTAAAATTCTTTTCGAAAAAAAATAAAATTACGTTAGAAAAAAAAGGAAAGAAAAATCCAAATATTTGTATTTTAATCCCGGCTCGGGATGAATCAAAAGTAATTGAAAATCTATTAATTTCTATTGAACAGCAATCGATAAAAATTCCTTCTAAAAATATTTATGTAATAGTGGAAAGTGAAAAAGATCCAACTGTAAAAATTGTAAAAAAACATCAAATGAATTATTTTGTTAGAAAAAAATTAGATTTAAAAACAAAAGGTTATGCCTTAGAAGAAATGGTCGAAGATTTAGTTCAAAAAAATATATATTATGATGTCTATTTTATTTTTGATGCCGACAATGTCTTAGATCCTTTATTTATTGAAAATATGTTAAAAGATTATCAAAAAGGATATGCCGTTTCCACAGGGTATCGTAGTCTTAAAAATACGGATTCTTATTTTCCTGTGAGTGCCGGTTTAACTTATTTTTTAGTAAATGAAGTAAGAAATAGACTTTCTTTAAGAAAAAATGGCAATATTATTTTATCAGGAACAGGCTATTACATTCATGGAAATTTAATCAAAAAATGGCAAACGTTTCCTTTTCATTCTTTCACAGAAGATTATGAAAGTTCTTTGTATTATACCGTAGAAGGAATAAGTACCAATTATCGAGAAGATGCAATATTTTATGATGAACAGCCAACTGACTATAAAACCAGTATAAACCAAAGAAGTAGATGGATTAAAGGGTATTTTACGAATTGGTTTCAATATCAAAAAAAGTTTCAAAAAAAGAAAAAAGAAACACCTCATAATTTAGGATCAATTATTGAAATGCAAGTAGGAATTTTACCAATAATTTGTATTGTTTTAGGAATTGTATTAATCTTTATATCATTATTAATTGAATTTAGTAGTTCTTTAAGAAGTATTTTTATTTTTTATATTTTATTATTTTTACTTTCTTTATATATTATTTTAATTTTATTTACCATTGGAATTTTATGGGTATTTGAAAGAAATACACCATTAAAAAGAAAAGTAAGAATTGGCGTTATTTTATATCATCCTATTTTTTTAATTTCTTATGTTCATGCCTTTTTTGTATTTTTGTTTCATCCGAATCTATCTTGGAATAAAATCGAACACGGAAAAAAGGATTCTATTGAAGTAAAAAACGTTAAGTTTATGTAAAAAAGCACGAAAAATTAGGAAAACTTGCTTTTGAAGTGGGGGAACATGGTAAAATAATTGATATAAAATGTAAAAAACGTTAAGTTTATGTAACCTAAATTTATCAGTTTTAAAAACGAAAAATCTCCCAAACCCTTTGTTTATAAGAGCTTGAGAGATTTTTAAATGAT
>CANQEG010000050.1 GCA_947594705.1 uncultured Bacilli bacterium
AAGGCTTTGAACAACCCGGTTCTAGCAAAAAAGCAAGCTCTGTAATTATTGGTCGAAGAGGAGATATTGCAAACATTTCAATGCCTGCACCTAAAGCAAAAGCTGGTTACAAATTTTCTCACTGGGTAACATCTACTCATGATGAAGTATCTATATCTAAAGATGCAAATGGAAATGAAGTAAAAACAACAATAACAATGAATAGTTACAAAGCTGTTTATGTAAGAGTCTAAGTTAAAAAATAGAAAGAAGCGATTAACTATTAACTCGCTTCTTTTTTGGTGCAATAATTTTTTAAAAACTATAATTCTCTACTCTCATAAAAAAAACATCAAAAAAAGTCTAACGTAATAGACTTTCTACTTTTAATTTTAAAGAATCATAATCATAATTCATTTTTTGCAAAACATCAATAGGTAGTCCCGAAGAAGAAAAATCATCAATTCCTAAAATATAATCTGGTCCGCTAGCAAAGCGATTCCACATCCATGTAGAACCTGCTTCAATTACTACTGTTTTCACATTTTTAGGTAAAATTTGTTCTTCATAGGTATTTCCCATACTTAAAAATAATTCTACACTTGGCATCGAAACAACTCGAATATCTAATCCGGCTTGCCCTAAATCAAAAGCAATTTGCATCGCGCTTACTACTTCACTACCAGTAGCAATAATAATTCCCTGTAATTGACTCACTTCTTTTTTAATAATATAAGCCCCTTTACTAATATCACTAGAACTAGAACCTGGAAGTTTTGGAATACTATTTTTGCTTAAAACGATTGCGCTTGGTTTAGCACTTTGAAAAATACAATCCCAAGTTCCCATTAATTCTGTAATATCAGCTGGTCGATACACTGTCAAATTAGGAGTCATTCGAAGCATGGAAAGTTCTTCAATAGGAATTCGAGCCGAAGATTCTTCACTAGCATATAAAGAATCATGAGTAAAAATATAAGTAACCGGAAGATTCATAATAGCACTCATCCGAATACCGGATTTCATTTCATCAGCAAATACAAGTTCTGTCGACCCAAAAGGTCGAAGTCCAAGTAAAGAAAGACCATTCAAAATATGAGCCATGGCTCTTTCTCTAGAACCAAAACGAATATTTTTTCCTTTGGGAGTTAAACTATTACAATAATCACTTCCCCCAATCACCGTTTGACAAATCAAGCTTAACCCAGCACTTCCTCCTAAAAAGAATGGATTTTTTGGAGCAATTAAATTCATTATTTTATAATTAGACTCTATTAAAGACTCCCGATACCCTTCATTAATTTTATAATTTTCAGAATGAAAATCAATAGTTGTTGAACCAGTTTCCAATAAATTTAATAAAGCATTTAAATTTGCTGTATTTAAATTTTTAGCTCTTGCATAAAGCTCTTGCCATTTTTTATAAAGATGATCGGTTCTTGTTTTCATACTATTAG
Source organism: uncultured Bacilli bacterium (assembly GCA_947594705.1). Taxonomy (GTDB): domain Bacteria; phylum Bacillota_I; class Bacilli_A; order RF39; family UBA660; genus Ventrenecus. Next base: position 1,437 of record CANQEG010000050.1, read on the forward strand.
CAATATGTAAAATTGAATCTTTAGATACTTCAAATGGTGGTAAAAATAAATTATATTTTCTTCGAATAGAATTTGCATCATCCATAGTTAAAACTCCCGAATGAACAATATTTTTTCCTTCATTAAACGAATCTTTTCCAATGGTTGTTTGAAAAATTACAATAGCTGTTTTTTTAGAAGCTTTGGCTGCTTCAATCGCGCGCGCTATTTCTTTAATATTGGTGGAATCTTTTAATGTATCGACATAAAAACCTTTGGCAACAAAATTTTTCTCCATTCCTTCTTCTAATACTGTTTTGGTAGGGCCTTCACCAGTCATTTTGTTGGCATCATATAAGAAAATAAGATTAGAAAGTTCCTGACTTGCCGCAAAAGATAAAGCTTCTAACGTAGTACCACTCATCATATCGGAATCACTTATAAAACAATAAGTCGTAAAATTTAACAAATTTAATTTGGTATCTTCTTCTTTTAATAAAGTAGCCAAATATCTTCTACCCATAGCTAACCCAACAGCATTTGAAACACCATCACCTGCATAAGAAGTAGTAGCTTCCACTCCCAAAGGATTTCCCATTTCAGGAAGTCCTGGAACATTGGAATTAATTTTTCGATAATTCATTAAATCTTCTTTCGTAATTGGAAATCCAGCCATATGAAGCATGGCATAATAAAGTGGTGCAATATGACTAGAAGATAAAATAACTCGATCACGATTCATAAACTTATCCATTGTCGGATACACATTTAAAATTCTAGTAAATAACGTATACATTACTGGTGCCATTCCAAGAGCAATTCCTGGATAACCTCCCCCAGCCCGATTAATCATATCAATCGTAAGCATTTTTAATTCACTGACCGCTTTTAAATCATTTTGATTCATAATTTATCTCGCCCCATATTCTCTAATAAGTATATCAAATATTTCCACTTTAGTAAATTATTAATCAACGATTTGTTTCTACAATCTCTGCATCATTTCCTTCATTTAACATTTTACATCTTGCATTTAAAAGTAAAATACCACCTATAATAACCAAATAAAGTAAAAGAACTACTCCATATTTTCTTAAAAATTTTTCCATATACATCCCTCTTTCTTGTCTTAAGTTTATCATGTACGAATGTTCGTGTCAATAAGTTTTTGAACAATTGTTTGACATTTTACACTTTGTATGTTATTATGAAGTTGGAGTTGATTTAAATTGAAAAAAGAAAAGAAAATAACTAAAAAACAATCAGAAGTATTAGATTTTGTCAAAAAGTATATTGCCGATCATGGGTATCCTCCATCAGTAAGAGAAATATGTGCTGCTTTAGGATTATCTAGTCCGGCAACTGTTCAAGTTCATTTAAAACATTTAAAAGAAGCTGGATGTATTAAAAATACTTCCAATAAATTTCGAACCATTGAAGTAATTGGAGAAAATGAATATCTTACCAAAGAAGATGGCTTAGTAAAAGTTCCTCTTCTTGGAAAAATTACTGCCGGAAATCCAATCGAAGCCATTGAAAGACCAGATGAATGGTTTAACTTACCAGCCGTTTTAGTTCCTAAAAATGAAACTGTATTTACATTAGAAGTAAGTGGTGAATCTATGATTAACAAAGGAATTTATGATGGCGATTATGTCATTGTAAAAAAACAAAATGTTGCTCGAAATGGGGAAATTGTTGTCGCGATGACCGAAGAAAATGAAGTAACTTTAAAAACCTTTTATAAAGAAGATGGGCATATTCGTTTACAACCGGAAAATGATACTATGGCTCCTTTCATTTTCCCTAATGTAACTATTTTAGGAGTTGCCATTGGATTGTTTCGAAAATTTTAAAAAGTGTCTTATTTGACACTTTTTTCTTTGCTATACACTTATAGTTCATTTAGTCTTTCTTCTAAAATATTTTCTAACATCATTTTCAAGGTTTCATTTTCCTCATAAACATGAATAAAAATTTCTTTAGAATGATACTCTTTCGAAAATTGTTCTATGATTTCATGTTTAAAAAATACATGAATATATGGAACTTGACACTTTCTTGCTTCTTCAAATTCTTCTAATGTATATTTGCCAATTTTATCTTTCACTAACATGATAAAAATATCTGTATGTTTTAACTGTTCATTATATTCATCTTGTTTTCTTTTTAAAGAAAGAAAATGATCGGCAAATTCACATAAAAATAAGTGAATTCGAACATCTTTATCAATCCATTCATCCTGTAAATTACGAATCACATCCCCTATCAAATTTCGTTCTTCAGAAAATGTAATAGAAGATGCACAAAATATATTTATTTGTTTCATATTACATAAACATCCATTTTCTTTTACTAAATTTTTCCTTTTAAAAATAAGACATTAGGTCTTATTTTATTCTTCATCTATGGAAATAACCTCATATTCACTTGTACCAATTCCAAGTTTTTCAGCTTCTTCAACAACATGAATTGCATGTTTCTCTAACATTCTGTTTACCAAAGAAGTTTTTCCTTCATCTTCACTATTCATAATTGCATCATAACAAGCTTTATCTAATGCAACCGGATCTAAACTAGCATAAATACCAATATCTTTCATTTCAGGAGCGTGAGGATTAGAATCACAATCACAATCAATAGAAAGAAGATTCATGACATTAATATAAGCCATATTTTCTTTACCAAAATAATCAACAACTGACAAATCCGCTTCGGCCATACTTTCTAAGAAGCCATCTTGATCATCGATATGACTCCACATTTCATCAGGATCTTTAGTAAAACCAGCTGAATGAATCCAAGCTTTTCCATTACGAGAGGAAACTCCAATACTCATATTTTTTAAAGCTCCACCAAATCCTCCCATTGCATGTCCTTTAAAATGTGATAACATCAACATAGAATCATAATTTTGTAAATGACTTCCAACATAGTTTTTTCCTTGTAAATGACTTCCTCCATTCACCGGAATTACCATATCTTCTTCACTGTCCATGATGTCGCATGGAGCAATTTCAGTAAATCCATGATCTTCAATTGCTTTTTGATGACTTTCTACATCAAACCGTTGTCCTCGATAAGCAGTACAACATTCTACAATTGTTCCATTTAATTTTTGAACCAAATCTTTAATTAAATTAGGATTTAAAAAATGATGTCCACCCGGTTCTCCAGTAGAAATCTTAACTGCTACTTTTCCTTTTAAATCTTGATTTAATGCTTCATAAATTCGAATAAGTCCTTGAGGACTAATGTCTTTCGTAAAATAAACTTTTGCTTTTTCCATTTTCTCATTCCTTTCTTACTACAACTCTATTGTAACAAAGAAAAAGAAGAATTTCAAAACATTCTTCATTTTTTAATTTAAAAGTATAATTTATTATAAAATCAGAAAAATAAAATAGAAATATTTTTACCAAAATACATCGCTACTTAAATGAATTACAAATATTGATATCTAAGTTGTACCCTATCCATATTTCTGGTTTTTTTTCTATTTTTTGACATTGTATAATCGAAAAATCTTCTTTTTGATAAACGATAGAGCCGCCATCACGATAAGTAGTAACGGAAAAAGAAAGATCTGGTAATATAGAAAATACATCTTTCATATTTTTATGATATTTTTGTAAAAATTCTTTTAAATTCCAAACTTTTCCCTTTTTCGTTTTCACTTCAACTTTATCTAAACAATCGTAAGAAATATTTTGTTTTTCAATTTGAAAAGAATCTTTTTGATAGATACAATTTGTGATAGGATACCCAGTAATTTCCGTAATAGTCATATCATCTTTCCGAAAAATATCAATTTGATTTCCAAGTAAATACACCAAAATTGCAAGCCCTATGACACCAACAATAAGAATCATTATAAATTTCTTAGTCATAAACACTCCTTTGTAATCCAAAACATTTGATTTTCTTCTAAACAATAAGTAATTTTATTTTCACCTATCAAATAACTTAAATATGCTTTTAAAACACTTTGCACTAAATAATATTGATTTAAATTCATTTGTAAAGAATACTTTTCAAATACTTCTTTTTGTAATTGTTCTAAAGAATGTTTTGTCTTGCAAATTTCACAAATACAATCACAAATATTGAAAATACCTTCCCTATTTATTTCAATAAGTTGCATGATATCTTGAACCGCTTCATGATGGGAAGGAACGAACCATTTTCCCTTTAATGTACTTAAAAAATCTAAAGTATGTAAATACTCTTTTACATTATAAAGATAGAAAAAATGATATTTAAAAATTGTTTTCTCACTAATTAAACTATCTCCTAAAAAGTACACATCATCACTCGTTTTAATTCCAACCATATCAAACGTATGTCCCTTTAAAGAAAAATACGAAAGTCCTTCTGGTAAATTTTCTTCTAAATCAATAGCATTCGTTGGTTTAGCACAAAGAAACTTATTTTGTAAATCAGAAAAAGGATAACTTCCATAAAGAAAAGCTGGTTCTAACATAGGATGGTAAATGAATGTCTTTTCGATTCCATAACTTAAAACATTAGCTTCCGTACGATTTACAATCACTTCATTTCCACCAATATGATCGGCATGGGAATGGGTATTAATAATCATTTTTACTTTAAGATGATGTTCTTCTAAACATTTTAAAATTTTTTTACCCGCATCTTTATCATTTCCGGTATCAATAAGACAAACTTCTTCTTCACTTAATTTATAAACTCCAATATTCGTTACATTGGGAATATAATACGTTTTTTCTCCTAATGGTACTAAATCCATTTTTATCACCCCATTTAGTGTATCATAATTTAGAGAAAAAAGACTCATTTTTGTGAGTCACTTGATATTTCTTCAATCGTTTTTTTATTTCCATTTAATAAAGCTTGACTTTTCCAACTAGAAGTAAGTCCATAATCAATATAAATACATTGTCCTGATACATAAGAACAAATATTACTTCCTAACACTACTAAAGGGTAACCCATATCTTCTGGTTTGGCTGCATACCCATTCCAACTTTTTAAGAAAATATTTTCAATCATCGCGGCCCCTTCTTCTTTATTTCCAGTTGGACTAGTTGATTTATTAAAGTCATCCGTAAGACCCGTGATAGTATCTCCTGGATTAATGGCATTAATTCGAATTTTACGATTTATATAAGATGGATCCATACATTTATAAGTAACATAAGAAAGTAAACATTGTTTTGCAAAAACATAAGAATTTTGAATCTTATCAGGATGTGTTTCATACCATTTCATTGCTTCATCCCAAGTAGGAATTTGAATAAGTTCTACTGCATCAGAATAAACTTGTTCAAACCCAAAGCCCCCTACCGAAGAAATAAATGTTACGGAACCCTTATCACTAATTCTAGGAAGTAATTCTTCAGCCATATACTTTTGACCATAAAAATTCACTTTTTGAACCTTTAACTCATTCCCAGGAAAAGCCGCGATTCCATGACATAAAAACAAAGCATCAATTTTCTCTGGCAAATCTTTTATTACCATATCTATTTCTTCTTTATTTCCTAAATCAGCATAATAAGCATGTTCTACAGGTAAAGCAATTTTATTGATATCAATGGCATGAACAATAGCACCTAACTCTAATAATAATTTTGTAGCAGAATAAGCCATTCCTGAAGCTGCTCCTGTAATAACAACTGTTTTTCCTTCCAAACCAAATAATTTTTTTAAATCCATATTATCTCACTCTCCAACTCTAGTTTACCCAAATTTTCTTTTTCATACAACGCATTTCCATTATTTTACATTTTGATTTACACTATTTTACATCTTGCAATATAATACTACAAATGTTATAATAAATTTGTTCTTTTGGTCCCTTGGTGGAATTGGCTAACACGTTTCCCTCTCACGGAAAAGATTAGGAGTTCGAGCCTCCTAGGGATCACCAAAAAAGCTAAAAAATGTCTCATGAAAAAGACATTTTTTTATTTTAAAATTTCTTTTAATTTCGCTTTCATTAATTTCTTTCGCTCATTTATAAAATCGCCATAATCCTCTATTTTATAAGAAACATTTTTAGGTAAATAAAGTGTATTTTTTTTACGTTCTACATCATGATTTAACCAATACTCTAAATCTTGTTTACTCTTTTGTTCATTTTCTTTTCCTTCTAATAATTGTAAATTAGCCAATAAATTTCTTTGCTGTTTCCATTTTGTTTCTTTTAACTTAGATTCAGGATGCATGTGATCTTGATGAAACTCTTCCGTAGCAATTTTAGCACAAGGATAAAGTAATGTTAAAATTAAAAAAGTATATTCTCCTTTCGAATAATCAAACCAACTATCTAATATATCATCATTAATTTTAAATCCTTTATTATTTCCTTCGACATTTTCAAATAAGGAAAAAGAAAATTGTTTTTGATTTTTTAACGCTTCTCTTACTCTCTCTAGAGTACTATTACTTGCTCCACCAAACACTTTATTTAACTGTGAAACAACAAAATATTTGCGAATTTCATCTTTTTCTTCTTTACTAAAAGCTCTATTTTTATTTTTATACATAAAATACACAATCGGCATAATTGCATTATAAGAAATAATATTTTCCGAATTAAATCCCAGTTCTTTTAAAACATCAGAAACTTTTATTAAAGAATCTTGTAATTCATTCCAATGTTCTTTAAATAATTTTACATTTTCTTTAAAAGTATTTACTTTCATCACAACTGGTTTATCTAATAAATAAAGGAAAGAACGCATAACAAAATCTTTGGTAAATTGAAAGAAAATTCCTTTTCCTTTTTTATTCATTTTATCTACAATAGTTTGAATTTTTTCTTTTGCATCAGACCAATCCGCAATAATAGTAGAAAAAAGTAAATCGGTTTTAGAAAGAACAATTCCCCCACTATTAGTTCGCACAAAAATATCTAAAACTTCTTCAATATCTTTATCAGAAGAAACAGTCAAAAACTGAATCACATTATTCTCAATAATTTTATTATATAATTCTGTTAAAATATTTTTAGCAATTTTTTCTTCTTCTGTACTAAGTTCATACTTCGCTAATACTTCTTCATGAAAATCACTCAAAGATTTATAATTTAAAACTTGTGAAACCATGAACCATTTCTTTTCTTTAGCTTCCTTTGCTGCATCTTCCGTTAAAAACTTAAATTCATATTTATAATCATCTTCTTCATTAGGAACACCAATAATATTAAGATGTAAATAATTCTTTTCATAAGCATTGATATTATTTTTATGGGCTCTATATCGTTTTATTCTCAAATACCCTTTTAATCCAATAATTAATGATTGAGTTCTTTGTTGTCCATCCAAAATAGCATAAAAAGTCGCGGTTGGTTCAGCACTTGTTAATTTATCATTATGAATATCTTCAAGTTCACTATAACTAGTTAAAAAAGAATAAAAAGGAATTTGTTTCTCTTTTATATCTTCGCCCTTTAATTTCCATACCAAAAGATTTCCAATGGGATAATCTCTTAAAATGGAATCAAATAATCGACAGATTCGTTCTTCATTCCATACAAACTCTCGTTGAATATCCGGTAAAATTAAATTTTCTTTTAAAAAATCTTTTATCGTACTCATATCTAAACCTACTTTCTTTGTTATTGTATCAAAAATCGTATAGCATTTCAATTTTTATAATCATCTAATATGGCAATCGCATAAAAAAATCCGAGAAAAACTATTGACATGAAATAATCGCCTATAAACAATAGCAATAATCAAT